>CAZDHV010000046.1:0-17503 GCA_964505335.1 uncultured Saprospiraceae bacterium
CCACTATATTCGATGGTGCGGATCAAATAGACAATAACTTAGGATATAATGGTGATGATGCTATAATCCTACTTAACGGAGCTGATACGATTGATGTCATCGGTCAAGTTAATGTTGATCCGGGGGGGCAATGGGGAAGTGGATTAACCTCAACACAGAACAATACCCTTGTGCGGAATCCGAGTATTATGGAGGGTGATACAGACGGAAGTGACGACTTTGATCCAAGCATAGAGTGGATAGGATTTGAGGAAGATTTCGCTGATAATCTTGGCCAGCATCAAATCGACCAAAATGTTATGGTGACCTCATTGGGATCTTCAGTAGTGACGGTAGATGTTGGGGACGTGTTTATTGTGGAGTTTATAGATGCTGTGACTGGTTGTGTCAATACAACCACTATCTCATTTGAGATTGAGCAGTGCATATTCGATCTAGCGCTGATCAAGGTGCTCTCGCCTGGCCAATCCAGTATTGTAAGTTCAGGTGATGTTGTGAGCTTTGATATTACAATTTTCAATCAAGGAGAAGTAGGTGCCTATGATATCGTAGTTCAAGATTATGTGCCTGCCGGATTGATATATGATCCAACGATAAATGATGCTCCATGGGGACCTGATGCGATTTATAATACGATCGCCTTCTTACCAGCGGATGGTGACACCACGATTACCATCCTACTGATCGTCGGCGAAGATCCTGCTGTTGATGATCTTATTAACAGCGCCGAGATCATATTTGCCTCCGCTTCGCTTGGAGGTCCGTTAGCAATGGATGTTGATGACGATCTGTCTAATACTGGTGGTAATGTAGAAGTTGATAACGATATCGAAGACGGGATGGACAATGTTGATGATCAGGATGACTTTGACTTTGCCGGTTTGAGTTTCTGTGGCGATATACGTTTTTCGGCGCCTGAGATTGATGATATTGGGATCTGTGACCCAAGCTTTGATGGTACTATAGATCTAATTCCTTCGGCTTTACAGCTTCCTGCAGACTTGTTTTTCTCGGAGTATATAGAGGGGCCGACCGGATTTAATAATAAGTGCCTAGAAATCTTTAATGGTACGGGGGCTCCAATCAACTTGGCAGGTTATGCATTGAACCTCTATAATACGGCACCACGACTACAACCAGATAGAACGCTCAATCTTACAGGGATCATCGCTGATGGAGATGTGTATGTAGTATGTAACAATGCAGCATTTACGGATGAGGTGGATATCGTCGATAATGATGTTATAAATTATAATGGTGACGACATCGTCACCTTGACTTTCAATGGTGCAATCATTGATGTGATCGGGCAGATCGGTGTGGATCCTGGAGCGCAATGGAGGTCAGGAGGTGTATCGACCATGGATCAAACCATCCGAAGGTTACCAACGGTGATAGGCGGAGATACTGATGGTTTCGATGTTTTCTTACCAGATCAAGAGTGGGTGACCCTTGGTGATGACGTCAATGATCCGTCAGATATTGGTCAGCATAGTATTACACCACCAGCTCTCAATTCATTTACATTCTTCGATGGAGACCCCACTCAAGGAGGCACCCCAATCGCTACCCAAGTTGAGTCATTACAGGTTGATATCAGCCTCGAGTCTTCTCCGATTGAGATCTGGGTGACGACACATCCGCAATCCTCGACATGTATGAGCAATGCGGTTCCAGTCAGAATTGCTGTACGTAATGAAGAATCAACTATGACTTGCATTGGCTCTGTTAATGTCAGTGTGGAAGCAGACTGCAGCATTGAAGATTTACCTGTAACTGCGCTTTATCAGGGAGGGATAGATCCGGTGTTCTTAGAGGTGAACTATATGACTGAAGATGGGGTTTCAGTCGACCCTACAAATATCTCTCAGAGTGAGGGCGATCGATTAATCTATGAGGTGGTAGATACTTGTACAAATACCATGTGTTGGGGCCTTGTCAATATAGACTTCAAGCAGATTCCAGAGCCTATAATTGTGCCAACAGATACCATTTGTTGTGATCAAGATTTCACACCGTTCATCGATCTGACCCTTGAGGAAGTTGTAGCGTCTATCAGTAGTGGCTGTTATGCAGCTATGAGTAATCCTACAGTTACAGCAGTTGACAGTTTAGAAATATGTGATACATCCATCTATACTGTATCATATTTTGCTGATTTTAACCTTGAGAATCGCAAAGAAAATCGCCTCCTTTATCAACAGTCTATTCTTGTCTTACCTGTTGAAATAGATAGTGTTCTCGCTCCGGGAAGTCACAACAGGATGGACTCTATAGCTCTTGTCGATACGATCATTATTAATGAGTGTTCAGACTTCATCGCATCTCCGCAAAATGTCGCTGAATACTGGGCCGAAATTGTTGACCCTAATGATCAAAACAGGAACGGGTTCCAGGACGGAATTCCATTTGCATATCCTCATATAGCTAAAGGAGTGATGATTGTCCAAGACACTACAATAGAGCTGCTCGACATGGAAATAATCCATGAAGATTCTCTGATAATGATTAATGATAGTGTGTGGGCACGAGTGGATGTAATCGAAAAATTTACAGATACTATATTGACAGTCACTAATAGAGAAGTGACTGAATATCAGCTATTTGGAGAAGAGTCTACTTGCAACATCATTACAAAATTCACTGATTTGACTAAAGATGGTTGTTATGAGGATTCAGAAATTCTAAGGACCTGGACGGTCATTGACTGGTGCAGTAAGGCAGTTATAGAGTTAGAACAATGGATCATATTTGAGGATGTCACGCCACCTAACTTTGGTGTCTTACCATTAGATGTTCAAGTCTTTGGGACGAACATGGCTATAGTAAATGGCACAGATACCGTCCTCTTATCTCAAATCGGAGAATTAGTCAATGAAGATGAGCTGATGGAGACTATTTTTGTCGAAGATGCTTTTGATTGCGTCGCTGATCTGAATATGCCTCAATTCAGCAATCTCCAAGACAATTGTACAGCGACCGATGCTTTAGAGTTCAGCTATATCATTTCTGATCCCAATGCTATAGTCTTAGAAGATGGCAGTGAGATTCTAAATATCTCTGCAGGGGTTCACGAACTCCTTATAACCGCTACTGATCAGTGCGGGAATAGCGCCACTCATACCATGACAATCGTCGTGTTGGATAGTGCTGATCCTATCGCTATGTGTCAAGAAAGAATACACATCAGCTACGTGCAAAATGACCTAGATCTCTTCACAAGATTGTCTCTTGATGTAATTGATGATGGATCATTTGATGCATGTGGGGATATTCTATTGAGATTAGGACAAAGACTGGATAATAAGGTGTTTTGTGAAGGGCGTTTTTTACAATTTATCGGAACTGAGTTTATTGAATTTTGCTGTGAGGATATTGGATCAGTAATCCCGGTTCAACTTACCGTATTTGATCAATTTGGAAATACCGCTGTCTGTACCACGGAGGTCCTTGTTGAAGATAAATTTGTTCCCGAGGCAGTGTGCTTTGAGTTAGATGTGGATTGCCGAATTCCGACGATAGAAGAATTGACCAGCGCAATTGACATCAGTTCTTCGAATTGTTTTACTCCACAGGTACAGTTTGGAGAGATTATGGGACCAGATCAATGTGGAAGTAATCAGGAACAAGTGGACGTATTCTTGGACGGAGTACGTCAGTGTGCTATTCAGATCAACTATAATCCTGGTGAGCAGTTTGATCCTTTGACCATTAAGTGGCCTGCACATCGAGATGGTTCTGAGCGAGAAGTAATAGTTAGGGAGTGCATCAACAATGAGATCGCTGTTTCTTCTGAATTTACCGAGTTAGCACTAGAAGAATTGTCAGCTTGTGAAGGGGAGTTTGATCTTATTAGCCCTAGTTGGTGTCAAGTCTCCTGTAACCTTATAGGTCTTAGTCATGAAGTCACTTCATTTGGACAGGAGGATCAATGCAGAACGGATATCATCGATTGGACTATCATCGATTGGTGCACATATGAATCTTCTCAAGAATCGAGTAGTGATGATGAATTGCAATTAATGGACGACAGTCTATTAGATGGACTCAATCCAGCGTATGTCGGGCAATGGCTTCCCACGTCAAGCATAGGAGATTCTTGTACAAGATGTAAGAGCTACAGTAGCACTATTGAGTCGCCTTATTTCAGATATAGCGATGTTGACGTTGATGGACATTACACTTATCAACAGATTATAAAGTTCGTTGATGATACTGATCCGGTGATCGAGGTAGCAATGATGGATACGTTATATAGATCACAAACAAATGGTGATGTAAACGATCCATGTTTGTTTTCGGGAACTATAGTGGCCGAAGCGACTGATTTTTGTGCTGGCGATATGCTGCAGGAATCGGAAGCTTTGTCTTGGCATGTGATCGTAAGTGGATATATGCTAAATGACCGAGATCTGGTTTCAATTGATACGCAAGTAGGAACAGGAAGTGTTTTCGAAGTTTTACTTAATTCTGAGTTCGACCATTATGACCTCGATTGGTCTGTGACAGATAACTGCCAGAACTCAACGACTGCCCATTCTATAGTGTATTTACGGGATAGCGCAGTTGCCGCACCGATTTGTTTAGGGTCGATATCTGTAGGAAACATCGATCCAGAAGGAATCACCTTACATCCTGAAGAGTTGGCCATTTCCACCATTATGGACTGTGACGAGGTCGATATTCTGGGTTTATCCCTTGATAGCGCAGATCAGAGCATAGTAGATAAACTCCACCTAAGTTGCAATCAATTGAGTATGTCAGATAGCCTCAATCTAAGATTGTGGAGTGTAGATAGATTTGGAAATAGGAATTTTTGCCAGGTCACAGTGAGGTATAGACTCGATAACGGTTGTACAGCTGCTGCTGTATCTCTCAGTGGGACTGTCAGTACCATCTTCAATGAGCCCATGCCAAATGTAGAAGTTGGACTTTTTGATACAAATCAACAAATGATGTCTTCTGATGTAACAGATGACCAAGGAGGATACCTATTTGATCCAATGATTGATCAATCCGAATATTTGAAGGCTGCAAAAGACAATTCTTCATTCGCGGGTATCACTACTTTGGATATCATTTTACTCCAACAGTATGTCCTTGGTCTAATCGACATACAGAACCCATATTTACTCTGGGCAGGAGATATCAATCAAGATGGGCGCATCTCCGCTATTGATATCACCCTACTAAGAAGTGCTCTTTTAGGGGTTAATGAAGACAATGGGGTGGGTGACTGGATCTTTTTTGATGCTGATATGGTGGTCAGTCCTACCAGAGCTATTGAATCAAGCTCTGCCATTATTGATATAAGTGATATAAGCTCAATAGATAACACGCTTGATTTACTGGGTATGAAATACGGTGATGTGAGTGGCGATTCGTATCTCGCTGGACAGCGATCTATTAAGGATGATATTCAAATACTTTACGCTGCTAAACAATCAAATAATACTGATAATCAGAAAATTGAATTGCAGATAGATCATGATGAGGGTATCAGCGGATTTGACATTCAACTTGATGTAGGATTAAAAGGTGAAATCAAGATTTTCTCAGACGATATTTCTATAAGATCGTCGGATTACGCAAGAAGTGATGACGGTGTTAGGCTGATTTGGGTCAATTCAGATAATTCAAACTTAGAATCTATTGTGTTGAGCGTAATGTTTGATTCTACGGAGGACGCTGTATTCGAACCCCAGTTGATCTCTGGGAGTGTATGGAGCAATTCCTTAGAGGAGTATCAGGTAGTTTTAACTGATGAGAGTTATGTCGTTATGCCCGAGGTGTCGGTATATCCCAATCCTTTCAGGCATCGGGCTAACCTAACAATTTCGGGAATTACAGAACAAGACGTTGATCTTACTATTTACGATGGTGTAGGCAGACTTGTTAAGAACTATCAGAAAGTTTCTGTTACAAGCGGCTCAATTTTCGTGATAGATGACGCAGAGCTGAGCGGACGTGGAGTTTATTATTACATCTTGAAAGGACACAGTATCTCTCTTAGGGGCAGTTTCATCGTGCTTTAGATGACCTCACGATGAGTCTAATTGGACAATTATTGACCTTTCTGCATTATTTTTTAAAAATTAATAGAGTTTTGAAGATTAATCTGAGGTCTATCTTGTAATAGAATAAATTATTTAGTATATATTTGATAATCTCATTTCGTTATAAAAGGTGTTATTTAGGGTGGAAGCGATTCCGCCCTTTTTTTGTCCATTTCAATGCTCTCCGCTCACCAATTGAGCCTCCTAGGCTCCGTCTACAAAAAGGACTTTCATCACGTATTTTTTAAAGTGTTGTAATCATACACATGGTTTTAATTAGTAAATCATAAAATTAGATTATGATTTTACTTAATACATAAGTAACTGTATATCAAATATATAAATGAAAATATATTTCATTAAACGAATATATATATAGAATTTTTAAATACGAGTGTGTTTTTGGCTTAATACTTGGCATTTACCGCATGAGGTAAAATATCTAATTCATGCGAAACGCAACTACGCCACAATGGCGAGACAGAATGAACCAAATCAAAAACCACAAATCGATGAGATATTCGCGATTTACAAGAGCACTCTTGTTTTTAGCTCTTATGGCTTCCTGCCTGCAGATAGGTAGATCACAGGCTACAATAGCTCCGGCTATGTGTACAGATGATGGTAATAGAATACAACAGACGATAACTATTCCGTCTACTTTTGTAGGACCTTGGTATATTCAATCATATTCACCATTCATATTACCGGATGGTGTATTATTCATTGATGGAGTAGGAGATGAGTTCTATCTCTCTGGTGATAACCCAACCCTAGATACATTAACAGTGGCTCCTGATGGATCTTTTGTTTTTACATTCTTTAGGGATCCAACTTTAGCCTTTAGTCCTGTAATATTTACTAATGGCGCAGAGGACATTACAGTTAACCTAGATGCCTTTACAGCACCTTCTTCAGGAATTACTGGAAACTTAGGAGCTGGCGCAACGGATACCCTATGTCTCGATGGCGGTACTGCTGCTTTTAGCTTAAGTACTATTGCTAATAGTGATATACAAGATATTTTATGGACCGTCAGCGGTCCTGGTATCGCTACTGGTTCAGGAACTTTCATAACTAATGGATTAGCGTTAGATTTTCCAGCAGCAGGAGACTTTGCAATAACAGCAGTAGGAACAACTACAAGTAATTGTCCTATTGATTCTGAGATAGCCGTACATGTGGTTGATACAGAATTTATGATAAGTGGACCTCAGTTCGCTTGTTCTCTAGGAGATATGACTACTTATAGCATCAGTGCTGATGCTCTAGCACAATACGAAGATATAACCTGGTCGATTAATGGATCTACGGCTTTATTTGTTGGGCCTAATCAGAACACCTCTTCTGTTACAATAGACTGGACAGGTGCTAGTGGTGTTGCTACTGTGCAAGTAACGGGGACAGATGCCTCAGGAGCTACGTGTGACTTCATGGCGTCTATGGATGTAACAATAAGCGATGCGTTAGGAGCATCAGTTACGGGTCTTGATGACTCAATATTCTGTCTCGGAGAGACAGCTGCATTGACATCTCAAATATCAGGTATACAATCTATCTTATGGACTAGCAGTGGGGGAACAATAATAGGATCTTCCACAGCAGCTACCGTAAATATTTCATTTATAACAGCGGGTCCAGATACTCTTACCGTTACAGGTACTACTGGTACAGGATGTGATATAAGCGAAACTATTATTGTTGATGTACGAGATGACGAGGCTGCCATCGACGGAGACTTGGCGGCATGCTTAGGAGCTACGACGATGTATTCAGCAACTTATGCTGACGGTACAGTACCGACTTTTACTTCAGCTACATGGTCAGTATCACCGATGCTCGGTGGAATGGATATCGTTCTTTCTGGCCCAGTAGATGAGTTTGCTTCAGTTACTTGGTCTGCATTTGGAGATTTTGACTTGACCTTTACAGGTACAACGGAAGAAGGGTGCACGATTACTAATACTGTTACAGTATCAGTTATTGATACTGACTTCATGGTTTCTGGACCTGAATTAGTATGTGTTGGAGATTTTAATGAGTTTGTCTTTGTTCAGGCAGATGGTAGCGATGTTCTCAATGGAGGTAGCGTGGAATGGCAGGTAGTAAGAGAGAGAGGAGCAGGTCTTCCTCCTATTCCGGAAGCTCTTACAGATATTGATATGAATGATACTTTAAGTCATGACTTCTTCACTGGTACGTTTAATGATCAGAGCTTTTATTATGTCATAGCAGAAGCCAATACACCTAATGGATGTATTGTGAGTGATACGCTTATTGTTGAAACAATTGGAGAAGATGATATTGATATTATCGGGCCTGAAGAAATATGTGCAGGATTTAGAGATACGATATACTACTTAAATGTTCCCGATTCAATATTTGACGCACCTCCAGTTTGGAATGTGACATTTGCGAATGGTAATCCGTTCAGTCCGTCTCAATGGGAACCTTTTGGAGGCGATAGCTTAAGAATAACATTACCTAATGCTGTTGATACTTTAATAATCTCAGCGTCAGGAACAATCAATGGTGCTTCATGTGCCACTACTACAGCGATTCAGCAAGTAATTCTATCAGATGCGGTAGATTTTGCAGCAGATACAGAATTGACAGTTTGTTTGTCCGATCAAGCAGCTTCATTTTCTCTGGATATTGATAGTTTAGACATTGACTTAAATGCTGATTTCTTCTTTCAGTTAAGAAATAACGCTACAGGCGAATTCATCGAGCAACTACCTTTTGTTAGTTCAGGGATGGTACCTATGACAGGGTCTGGTACAGCGATGACAGGCTCAGGAACAGCAGCCTCTACTTTCGTGGCTTTCCCAAGTGCTGGTGAGTTTAGCATTCGTGCACAAGGATTTACTGTCGACGGATGTAGCATAGATGAAGAGATTATCGTCACAGTAAAAGATACCAACTTTGTAATTACTGGTGACGCACAGATATGTTCTGGCGATACAACTCAGTTTGTCTTTCTAGATGGCACGGACAATATGCCTATAGATAGTACTGCTGGAGATAGTCCTATAGAGTGGTTATTCACTTTTGATGATTTTACGACGCCAATATCATTAAATGGTCCTGGAGCATCAGCATTCCCTGGTGGTTTTGAGATTACAGGTGCTCTTGGAGATAGTATTGACATATCGTTCAGTCAACCAGGAGTATACACGCTATTTGCAGAGGCTGTAACGGACTGTGGAGATTGTGATGTAGATGCTCAATTCCAAGTTATTGTAAGAGGAACCGACTTTAGTCTAATTGGACCTGATGCTGTGTGTAACGGGACAACAAGTCTATATAACATAGCTAATATCGATTCATCAAGAATAAATGACTTAGTTACTGATAGTACAATGTGGACATTAGCTTCTGGCTTGAATGGTCAGCTCAGTGGTGATCAGCGTGCTGATTCAATATTCATAAATTGGAATCGCACTGGGGCATTTACAGAATTAACAGATACATTATTCTTCCGAGGGGTTACTGATGACGGATGTGTCATCACTGATGAACTACCTATAGTAATAAGTACTGATGATGTGACCCTATTAGGTGCAGATGCATGTGTTGGCACACCTGTAGATATATCATTAGTTAATGCTTTGGATTCATCAACTGTCGCTGGCTTAGACGATTTGATTTGGATAGTCAATGGCACAGATACAATCAACATGACAACTACGATAGGAACGCTTGATCAGATTCCTACTGAGGCTGGTTTGTCACCTGTCTGGACTGATGGAGGAGTATTCACTATACAAGCCATCGGATCTACAAGTACAGGATGTGCTCTAATCAATGAGAGTATCACAGTTGAAATATTTGGTGTAGAGCAGGCTATGATCATAGGAGATAATAATACATGTCTGGGAACATTGAGATTCCCAACTGATCCTGATGTATATACGTTAAATATCGCCGACGCAGATATCACGAATGTGTTATGGGAGGTTATACCTCAGGTTGGCGCTGGAACCTCATTAGGTCCAGATGATGACTTCTCTGTGGCACCGACATTTGGCGCTACTGATGAGTCTACATTCACCATTTCAGATTGGGGAAGTTTTGGCTTTGATAGTCCTGCGCAAGAGGATTATAGAATCCGTGTAACTGGTACCACAATGGGAGGATGTACGTTTGCAGATTCATTGGATATCATCGTGTTAGCACCGTCTAATGCGTTCCCAATGATTTGTAACAATAGCGTAAATATCTCTTTGCCAAGTAGTTGTGAGCTTCAGATTACACCTGATGCAATCTTAGAGAACTTTGAGTTCATTACAGATACATTAGGTGTGACGGCAGATCAATTTGAGATCATTGTAACAGACCCAACTACTGGACGCACAATATCTCAAGATGGCTTTGTAGATGGATCGTTCTTAAATCAAGAACTACAAGTAACCGTAATACACGAATGTTCTCAGCAGAGCTGTTGGGGTACAGTAGTATTGGAAGACAAAAACATCCCAGAGTTAATCTGTGGCACTACGGCGATAGCATGTGATGAAGGATTCATGCCGACAAGTCTGGATTTTGGCGACCTAAGATTATCAGGATTCCCATTACCAGATACTAATACAATTACCGTAACGCCAATAGGCGGACAAGAAAACACCTTCGTGGTGAGAGGATTTGAGATGTGTGGAGATGCGACATTGACTTTCGAGGATGACGTAGAAACAGAAATCTGTGCTGGACCTTATGGTACGGTGATTACCAGAGAGTGGACACTGACTAATCAGTCAGGATTGATGTCTACATGTACTGATGTGATCAACATAGAGAGACTCAATCTTGATTCACTGATAGTGCAGTTTGAAGAAGAGCTTCAGGATACCGTGTTCGAATGTGGAGATAATATCACAAGCTTTACAGAGCCAGATTTCAATCTTGAGGGATTCTGCTTCAATGTTCAGTTTACATCAAGCGAGACAACAGAATTACTATGTAACGGTAATCCTAATGCGTTTACATCCGTAAGAACCTATACGTTCATCGATTGGTGTAATGGTGATGTAAGAACAGTGCGTCAGAGAATTACAGTTGACGACAACACGCCACCGAGTATTAATCTTAGAACTAACGATATCATTACTCAGGCGGATCCTCACTTCTGCTTTGGAATAGTATCACTTGATGACAATGATATATCGATTTCAGATCCTAACCTCTGCTCTGACATAAGCTCAGTAGTCGTTAGAATATTTGAAGATGACATAACAGGTCAGCTAATTGCTGATGAGACGTTCGATGGCAACTTCACAGAGCTGACGATTTCTGATCAGAACATTTTAGTAGACCTGTCAAGAATCTTTATCACTGTAGAGACTATGGACCAATGTGGTAACCTTAGTGCTGATACAGTGTCACGAGAAGTAATCGTAGAGGATAACATTATGCCAACAGCGGCATGTGATGATATTGTAACGATTAACCTCAATGATGAAGGATGGGGAATCGCTAGTTCTCGAGCTTTTGATAGAGGAAGTAACGACAACTGTGGTCCTGTTGACATATGTATTACAAGATTAGATGACTTAGCGCTATTTGATGAGTTAGACTCAGACGGCAATGACCTTGTCAACTTTGAGGATTTCTTGGCAGCAATCGCTGGAACAGGTAGAGTAGGAACTAATTACTCAAGTCGAACGACATTAGTAGGTGGTACTGAGTTTATCAATAGAGATAGTCTATGTACTACGAGACTGCAGTTTGAGTGTGCAGATGCAATGTCATCATTCCTCGGACAGAATGTAAGTGTTCAGTTGACGGTAACTGATGTTAACGGCGAAGCGAGCACATGTACTTCGGAGGTAGAAGTCAGAGACAATGGAATCTTAGACACGATATTAGTATTAAATGGGGATCAGCTGATCAACTGTGGGGATGACTTTAGCCAGTTCATACCATTTGATGATCAGACGGTTAGGTTCTTAACTAACTGTGGTATTCCTATCGCGCCAACGTATAGCGTAGATACAAGTGGTATTAACAACTGTGGAACTGGAGTAATCTTCAGAAATTTCACAGCGGTTGATCAGACTGGACAGGTATTTACACATACTCAGACGATAAATATTGGAACAGAGGCTGACATAGTTAGTCCTGAAGCAGTACCTGGATTTTGGCCAGAAGATTTCGACGGAGTAGGATGTACAGGTAGCAATATTGATCCTGAGAACTTACCTGCCGAGTTTGTGCCAGACTTCAATTCGGATGATTTCTCATGTAGCATGGCAGATCTAATATTTGATGATATAGTATTTAGAAATGTCGATGGATTCTGTGTCAAGGTATTACGTACATGGACATTGATCGACTTCTGTCAAGTAAGTGCAACGGATCCAGAAGCTGGAAGATATGAGCATGTACAGATATTGAGATTGACAGACGAGGATGCACCAGTTATTGTCGCGTCTGCTGTTGAAGAGCGCGCAGTGACTAATCCTACAGCTTGTGAGGCATTTGTTACGCTTGCTGTGGATGCTGACGATTGTCACGATACAGATGATTTAATCTGGAGCTTTACGATCACTTCTGTTACAGGAGAAGAGATAGCATTAGGAGATGATAATGAGATCAATACTACGATACCACTTGGCAACTATGCTATTGAGTGGAATGTAGAAGATCCATGTGGCAACGTAGGTGAGACATTTATCCAACAACTTGTTGTATCCGATCCGCAGAACATCTGTGGTACGGGTGGCGGAGATGTCGGTGTAGCAGCCTTATCGGGTATCATTGCGACAGAGCAAGACTTTGGAGTTGATAATGCAGAGGTATCACTATTCAGCGGAAGCACAGAGATGGCAGCAATGTCTACAGCTATAGACGGTGTATTCAGCTTTAGTAATGTTCAGAGAGCAGAAAGCTATGACATCACTGTTGATCGCCTCGACGACTACCTCAATGGTGTTACTACCCTTGACTTAGTCTTAATGCAGAGACACATCTTAGGACTTGACATATTAGATAGTCCATACAAGGTAATTGCCTCAGATGTGGATGGTAGTAATAGTGTGTCAGGTGCAGACTTAGTAGCTATGAGAAGGTTACTCTTAGGGACTGCCTCTGATTTCCCTATAGGTCAATCATGGACATTTGTTGATGATAATCAGACATTCAGTAGTAACCTAACACCATTCCCATATGATCAGTCGATCACGATTACTAATCTCTTGGTAGATCTAAATGATCTTGCCTTTGTAGGGGTGAAGATGGGTGATGTTAACGAAAACGTGTTCCTAGAAAGCGCAGCTTTGGCAGGCGCAAGATCTATCGCATCTCTTAAGTATGTGATTAAGTCTAATGCTGCAGGTGGATCTACTATAGATATATACAGCGATGAGTCGATCAACTTAGATGGCATTCAGATGGAGTTAAACTTCGGTGACGCCTTAGGTGAGGTAGAAGCAGTACATTCAGAGGCATTCGCAATAAGTAGTGATGACTATAGAATAGACGATCACAACTTGAGGATGACTATTGCGATACCTCAGACGAGCAGAATAGATGAAGGAGTGATTCTATCTATTGATCTATCAGGAAATGTGAATCAAGCTGATTCTCAAGAGTTGGTAGACTTAATCAATGATAGACTACAAGCTCAGATATACACTACCATAGGAGATGAGATCAAGGCGTCAGATATAGCCTTGAGTGAGGAGAAATTAGACTTGGCAGATGGATTCGTCCTCAGCCAGAATGCTCCTAACCCATTCTCAGGTACAACGGATATAAGATTTTACAACAACGTCGATGGTATGGTAACTACCACTATCTATGATGTTTCAGGTAAGCAAGTTTATGTGGACAGGACCTACTACACAGTAGGATGGCACAAGATGAGCATCGCCTCAAGCGACTTAGAGGGTGCTGGATTATACATCTACGAGCTTAACAATGGCACTGCGGTTATTCGTAAGAAGATGATGGCCTTAAAGTAATAGGATGACATTGAATAATTGCAAAAGAACAAGACCCATGAATACGATAAATAAAATCCAAGAACCGATGACATCAAGAAGTCTCAACATGGTAGGCTCTAGCTTATGGAGCTTATTCCTGGCGGTGATATTGATATCTGTTAGCAGTCAGAGTCTGTCTGCACAAGATTGTTCTCAAAGAGCAGTAGCTTGTAACAATAGATTGAATATTCCACTTAATGAAAACTGTGAAGCAGTAATCACTATTGATTTGATCCTTGAAGATCAAGTTGGTGATGATTCTGATTATGAACTCAGAATATTTGACCCACAGGGTAATTTACTTGAGTCCAATGTATTAACAGAGGATTTTGATTGCCAGCCTCTCAATGTAGAGGTAGAGTGCTTATCATCAGGTATATTCTGCTGGGGCTCGATCGTTATTGAAGATAAGATTGCGCCAAGTCTAACCGTGACACCATTGGATACATCGATCCTTTGTAATGTCCATGACTTTCAGTTAGATCCTAATGCCTTAGTAACAGAGGTGATCTTTTCTGATCAAGGGTCTTGCGCTGAGCCTGACTCTCTAGGGATAACAGACTTTGTCATTACAGAAAATGATGCTTGTAGTGATACAGTTGCGACTATCTTGAGATCGTTCACAGTAGTAGATCAATCTAAATTCAGAAACGATTCGACTGTAGTACAAACTATATTCTTGCTGAGACCGAACTTCAGTGATTTTGATCTTCCTCAAGATACCGTTATAGACTGTCGAGAGGTTGGAGACTTATCAGTAGAGGCATTAGGTCAGCCGATATTGAATTCTTGTGATCAATTCTTTGATGTGTCATTAGAGGAAGATATGTTTCCTACTTGTGGTGGCAGTCAGAAAATTCTCCGCAGATGGACCATATTTGACACATGTAGAGATCAAGATACTGTCATAAATCAGAGTATTGATATCATCGATACTTCTGGAGCGGTAATAGATTTTAGCTCATTCGATATCCCGACATCAGTACTTGAGCCTAATAAGGAGTTTTGTACAGCGTCAGCTATTGATATAGCTAATCCGATAATTACAGATTGTTCGATTATTCAACCGAGCCAGTTGAGAGCTTTCATACAGTTTACTGATATGAGTGGATTGCCGTTTGGAACACGTTTCCCGGCTACAGTTAACTCTATGGAAACAATGGATCTTAACGATGTTCCAATAGGACAAGATTTTGTAGTGATCTTCGAAGTGGTAGACAGCTGCGGAAACTTCAGTTCTGGAACCAGCGGTGTATTTAGAGCCGAGGATACTACGGACCCCAGTGCAGTATGTGAGAGCAGCACAATTGTGTCGATCACATCATCAGGATTTACCGAGGTAACTGCTGAGTCTTTAGATGACCATAGTTTTGATAATTGTGGCGTTGTACGTCGTGAGATTAGAAGATTGAACTCTACCTGTTCAGGATTTGGAAGTGACATGTCATTTGGTCCAGCAGTGTCATTCTGTTGCGAGGACGTTAATGACAACCCTGTTCAAGTCCTATTAAGAGTATTCGATGCTAATGATAACTTTAGCGAATGTATAATTGATGTTGTCGTTCAGGATAAGCGCCAACCTATTATTACATGTCCGAGTGATACAACGCTTGCATGCGATACGAACCTTGATAACATAGAAGATATCCTCAATGCACAGGGCATGCCTACTGTAGTGTGGGTATGTGGTGTAGGAACTATCTCTGCAGATATTCCTGACGACATAGAAGTGTCGGTATGTGGATTTGGACAATTTAACGTTGTATGGACTGCAACAGATCCTAACGGAGCTACTGCGCAGTGTATACAGCAAATTAATATAGCGGATAATACACCTGTAATAATTACTCCTCCGATGGCAGAAGTCACGGTAGCGAGCTGTCAGGCAGGTCTCAATCCAGAAGATTTAGCTCCTGAGGCCTCTCCAGTAATAGAGGGTGCTGATTGTGAAAATATTGCAATGTCATTTGAGGACTCGTCAACAGCGTCGAATGGCAATAACCCAGATTTCTGTCAAGTGATTACACGTACCTGGACAGTTATTGACTGGTGTCAGTTTGACAATGGCGGAGTTGAGTCTGCAACCTTAGGTACATTCACACAGAGCATAATAATACAAGATAATGACGCCCCGATGTTTACTTCAACTCCTGATGATTTTGAGGTAAATGATGATAATGGAGACTGCTTGGCTCAAGTAACATTTAATGTAGATGCTACTGATGCCTGTACTAATGATGAAAACATTGAGTATGCATATAGCCTCGATATCAACGGTGATGGTGTAAGTGATTCAGATGGTATGGGAGCTACGTTCTCTAGACTTTTAGGTCCTGGAGAGTATAGCGTAACATACACTGCTACTGATGAGTGCGGTAACGTACAAGAGACAGAGATTAGTTTTGAGGTCACTTCATCAACATTGCCTATTCCTGTACTAGAGGCGACTCATACAGTTAATCTTCAGGCCAATGGCTCAGTTTCCTTATTAGCTTCTGATCTTAACATCAGCAGTACACAAGGATGTAATCCTGAGGATGCCAGTGGATTATCATTTGCATTTTCTGCTGATCCTAATAATTCGATAAGAACATTCACATGCGCTGATATTCCTAATGGAGTAAGCGGAACGCAATCAGTACCTGTCTTCGTAATTGATGAAGCCGGCAATGTTAATTCGGTCAATGTATTGATTACAATCACCGATGCGAATTTCAATGCTTGTCCTGACAATACTGCTTTAGTATCAGTAAGTGGTGTCATCACTGATGAGAATAATGACGCTGTTGCGAACATCTCAGTATCAGCTTTTGACCCTTCAGGTAACAGCATATTTGAAGTGACTACAGACGACAATGGACAGTATGCCATTTCTAATTTGGTAATGAATGGAGATTATAGCGTAGAAGCTAATCTAGAGGGATTTGACCTTACGGGTGTGACAACTTTAGACCTTGTTTTGATTCAGAGACATGTCTTAGGTTTGCAAAGTCTTGATTCGCCATACAAGTTGATTGCTGCGGACATTAATAATAGTGCTTCAGTATCAGCAGCTGACTTGGCAGAATTGAGGAAGTTGATCTTAGGAACAAGATCCGACTTAGGTCAGAACAATAGCTGGAGATTTATTGATAAGAACTTTGACTTCGTTGATCCACAAAGACCTTGGAATTACCCAACCTTAGCTGAATTCAATAATATTTCATCAAATGAATTTGCTGTAGACTTCGTAGGGCTGAAAGTTGGAGATGTGAATGGTAATGCCTTTGGCGCATTAGCCGGAGTAAGATCTGTGGGAGTATGGAAGATGGCTTCAGCAGAAACTCCGGGACAAGTGGTCTATACGTTGACACCACCAGAAGAAATGGTTTATGGTCTTCAGATGTCACTTGACTTCAATGGTTCTGCAATGGACATAGCAAGTGTTGAGGGACTTAACATTTCGTCAGAGGACTATGCTATCGT
>CAZDHV010000047.1:0-16019 GCA_964505335.1 uncultured Saprospiraceae bacterium
GAATGAGATTCAAAATCCATCTTTAGTCGAGAGTCTCGGCGAATCTGAGGCGGTAGAAGATCTCGGAGGTAACAGGAGGGACTTCCTCAAAATGTTGGGATTTGGCGTTGGTGCTGCTACAGTGGCAGCAGGATGTGATATCCCTGTCAAGAGAGCTATTCCTTACGTAATTAAGCCAGAAGAAATCGTTCCTGGTGTTGCTACATACTATGCTTCGACATATGTAAGTGGTGGTGATTCATGCCCAGTGCTTGTGAAAACAAGAGAGGGTAGACCTATCAAAGTAGAAGGTAACGATATGTCTCCGATCACACACGGAGGTACTTCTGCAAGAGTTCAAGCATCAGTGTTGAGCTTGTATGATACGAATAGGTTGAAGAACCCAACGATCGGTGGTGAAACCGTCTCTTGGGATGACCTTGATAGCAAGGTAAAGGGCGCATTGAGCTCATCACGAGGCATAAGAATCGTCTCGCACACCATATTGAGTCCGACAGCTCGTCGTGCAATGGCAGCTTTAGCTGCTAAATATGGCAACGTACAGGTTGTAGAATATGATCCAGTATCATCAGCAGCTATACTTGAAGCTAACGAACAATCTTTTGGAGATCGAGTGATCCCTAATTACCACTTCGACAAGGCAGACTTAATTGTAAGTTTTAATGCGGACTTCCTCGGGACATGGATATCACCAGTGGAGTTTGCGCATGATTACGCTAAGAACAGAGTCGTAGATGACGTGCATGACGCACATATGTCTAAGCATGTCCAAGTAGAGTCGCAGATGTCTATGACAGGCTCTAATGCTGATAATCGAATATTAGTTAAGCCATCTCATCAAGGGGAGGCTATCAAATACCTCTATGGAAAAGTAACGGGTGCAAATGCCGGCTCAAGTGCGTTGGACGCAGGAGTGAAGAAGTCACTCGATGGTCTGGCGGCTCAGCTTAAGAGTCACGCTGGGAAATCACTCGTAGTTAGTGCAAGCAACAATACTGCGGAGCAACTATTGATCAATGCGATTAATAGCGCCGTTGGAAGTTACGGATCGACCATCTCATTTAGCAATGCATCGTTGCAGCGCCAAGGAGATGAAAAAGGTCTTGCTAAACTTGTACAAGACATCAAGAGTGGCTCAGTAGATGCCGTAATATTTAATAACTGTAATCCAGTATTTGAATATTCATTCTTAGGAGGGCTTGCCGATGCAATTGATGGTGTAAAAACGTCCATAGCGTTATCATACGATATTAATGACACGACATCGCTGTGCGATGCTGTAGCACCAGTGCATCACTACTTAGAGAGCTGGGGAGATGTAGAGGCTAAGCGTGGTCAAGTGAGTGTGGTTCAACCTACAATTAGCCCATTATTTAATACTCGACAAGGAGAATTGTCACTATTGACATGGGCAGGTGCAGCACCTGAAGGAGATCAACCTTACTACGAGTACTTGAAGTCTTCATGGCAGTCGTCATTCTTTGGAGCTCAATCTAATTACTTAAGCTTTACGAGCTTTTGGGATCAATCTCTAAGTGATGGGGTGTTCTCATATGGAGGAGGAAGTTCAGCTGGAGAGTTTAGCTTTAATGGTGGTGCAGCAATCAGAGGAATAAGCAAAGCATCAACGAGCGAAATAGAGATATCATTTATCGAGCCGATCACTATCGGTAATGGGACGCATGCTAATAACCCTTGGCTTCATGAGATGCCAGATCCAGTAACAAGATGTGCTTGGGGTAATTACCTCACTGTACCCGTAGGATTTGACGGTGTCAAGAAGTTTAATGGATTTAATGGTCTTAAAGATGGAGACCTTGCTAAGGTGACCATCGGTGATGCTACTTATACTTTGCCTGTAGTACAACAGTTTGGCCAGATGCCTGGAACGGTATCTGTCGCTTTAGGCCATGGCCGCGATAAAGTTGGTGGCGCAGGCAAGAATATCGGAGTGGACGTCAATGGTTCTATTGGAGTTGTCGACGGTCGTGCATCATACTTCGCTCCTAATGTATCTGTCTCTAAGAAAGTAGGCAAAGAACAATGGTATAGCAGTGTACAGTATCACCATACTATGGGTGTTACTGCAGACAATAAAAAGGGTGAAGAGATCAATGCTGATGAGGCTGCTTTAGCCCCAGGATATGGCAACATATTCGCTGGTTACCAAGGATCACTTGTAGGTCGTTCGATTATTAGAAAGACCCATGTCGATAATATCGAGCATGCTGTAGAAGAGTTGATTCATGAGCGTGAGCACCATCAAGGATTGAATGCGGAGACGCTTTATCCATATGATGAGTATCGCAAGGATAAATACGAAGTAGGTCACCACTGGGGTTTACACGTAGACTTGAATGCTTGTACGGGCTGTGGAGCTTGTACGATAGCTTGTATGGCAGAGAATAATATTCCTGTAGTAGGTAAGAAGCAGGTGGCTCGTCACCAAGAGATGGCGTGGTTACGTATTGATAGATATTACTATGGTGATGTAACCAATCCTAATGTGGTTTATCAGCCAATGATGTGTCAGCACTGTGATAATGCACCTTGTGAGAATGTATGTCCGGTTAATGCGACAAACCACAGTAGCGAAGGGCTTAATCAGATGACTTATAACAGATGTATCGGTACGAGATACTGTGCCAACAACTGTCCATATAAAGTGAGACGATTCAACTGGTTAGACTACACAACGGCGGATTTATTCCCAGCTAATCAGGTTAAAATGAATGAGGAAGAGGTTCCTTATGGTGCTGACAACCTGACGAGAATGGTCCTTAATCCAGATGTAACGGTAAGATCAAGAGGAGTCATTGAGAAGTGTAGCTTCTGTGTACAGAAAATACAAGAAGGAAAGTTGACGGCTAAAGTAGAAGGAAGACAACTAAGAGATGGAGACATTAAGTCTGCGTGTCAGATGGCTTGTCCGACAGGAGCGTTGACTTTTGGAGATACTAACATGAAGTCAGGTGATTTCCATGACAAGTTAGAGTCACCATTGAATATGATTGTTTTAGAAGAAATTAATGTGAAATCCTCTGTAACGTACACCATGAAGGTGAACAACAGAGACGAATCATTAGAATTATCTTAAAAAATATAGAGTTGAACCTATGAGTGCAACAGTTAGTCCATTAAGAGAACCATTAGTACAAGGTAATAAGTCGTACCACGACATTACTGAGGACATAATCGGCCCAACGGAGCGAGCTCCGGGTGCAGCATGGTTGACCATATTTGGAATATCAGCGCTATTAGCTGGAGTTATGGTGTTCTGTATTGTATGGACCGTCTGGCACGGAATCGGAACCTGGGACTTGAACAGAACCGTTGGATGGGGTTGGGATATTACCAACTTCGTATGGTGGATCGGTATCGGTCACGCAGGAACCCTGATCTCAGCAATACTTCTACTATTTAGACAGAAGTGGCGTACTGGGGTTAACAGAGCTGCAGAGGCAATGACTATCTTCGCCGTGATGTGTGCGGGGCTTTACCCGCTGATTCACATGGGTCGGATCTGGTTAGCGATATTCATATTCCCTTATCCTAATACACGTGGATCTCTGTGGCCGAATTTTAACTCGCCACTCCTATGGGATGTATTTGCGATTAGTACTTATTTCACCGTATCTATATTATTCTGGTATACAGGTTTAGTTCCTGATTTTGCCACGATGCGTGATAGAGCATCTGGTATCCGCAAGCGCATCTATGGTTTCTTAAGCTTCGGATGGACAGGATCTGCTAAGCACTGGCAGCGTTGGGAGGCACTCTCATTAGTATTAGCTGGATTAGCTACGCCGTTAGTACTATCGGTACATACCATTGTAAGTTTTGATTTCGCCACTTCAGTAATTCCGGGATGGCATACGACGATCTTCCCGCCATATTTCGTGGCAGGGGCAGTGTTCTCTGGATTCGCCATGGTACAGACGCTGATGTTGATTACGAGAAAGCTCTTGAATCTTCAAAACTATATCACGATCGGTCATATCGAATCCATGAATAAGGTGATCCTAGTAACAGGAACGATAGTAGGGGTAGCCTATTTAACCGAGCTATTCATCGCTTGGTACTCGGGATATATCTATGAGCAGTTTGCTTTCTTCAATAGAGCAGTTGGACCTTATTACTGGTCCTACTTTGGTATGATGTTCTGTAATGTGGTATCACCACAGTTATTCTGGTCAGGGAAATTAAGGCGAAACATCTGGGTAACATTCTTCATGTCGATATTCATCAATATCGGGATGTGGTTTGAGCGATTTGTAATTATTGCGACGACACTTGCAAGAGACTACTTACCATCAAGTTGGTCTTACTATGTACCGACTTGGGTTGAGATCGGAATATTCGTTGGCTCAATTGGATTCTTTGGAGTATTGTACTTACTCTTTACGAGAGTAGCGCCAGTGGTTGCAGTAGCGGAGATTAAATCAATATTGAAGTCTTCAGGAGATCAATACATAGATGGTCATACGAAGCATCATGACGGAATAATAGATGACTACCAAGAGGCAGAAGCTCAAGGTAAGATATATGATACTCATCATCACGCTCATTCAGAACACCATTAATTATGAACAAGAGTAGAGAAGTAATATTTGGACTATACGACGATGAGGAGGACTTGATGGATGCCATCAAGATCGCTAACAAAGATCATCTCGATATATACGATGTGTACACACCATTTCCAGTACACGGGCTCGATCCGATACTTGGATTAGAAGAATCAAGATTACACATAGCTGGATTCATCTATGGCGCAATAGGTACATTAACAGCATTCCTAGGGATGACTTGGATATTTACACAGGATTGGCCGATCATCTTTGGTGGTAAGCCATATTGGTCTGTTCCAGCATTCATCCCGATCACATTTGAGTTAACAGTATTGTTCTCAGCGATAGGGATGGTTGTCACATTTTATACGGTATGTGGTTTAGGACCAGGAGTACAGAATCCCATCTTGCATGATCGAATTACTGATGACAAGTTCTGTATCGCATTTGACACGCATGATGTGACCAGTGCTGCTGCTGAAAGCTTTTTGAAAGCTACCGGCGCTACCGAAATCTCAAATAAAATTATCTAAGAGAAGAAGATCATGAAGAATATAAAATATATCGTGCTATACTTCTCTTTGGTGCTGCTCTTTGCATGTCAGCAACCAGGAAAGAATAGTACAGGTAGTGAGTATATGCCAGACATGGGACACAGTATTGCCTATGAAGCAAACTACTATAATTACTATTATCAGAATACGTGGGGCTCTGAGGACGAGTACTACGAGAGGGCTAAACCGGGTCTGCCAGTAGCGGGCACAGTGCCTCGCAGAACTACTAACGGCGATCCTGTATATCATTATGGGAATACTGAAGAAGAGCGTGCTCGAGCTACAGCCGATTTAATCAATAATCCATATCCGATCAGTGATGCGGGATTAGCAGATGCTAAGGAGCTCTATAATACATTCTGTGGGATTTGTCATGGTGAGAAAGGTGATGGCAATGGCTACCTCGTCCGAGATGGCAGCCCATATCCAGTGCAGCCAGCTAACTTCTTATTAGAGGAGTTTCTAAATGCTTCAAATGGGAGATACTATCATGCCATTATGCAGGGTAAGAACCTCATGGGAGCCTATAGAGATAAGTTGTCTTATGAGGAGAGATGGCAAGTGATTCATTATATCAGATCTCTACAGGCCAAGGAATTGAAGTTAGCGTATAACGGAGAAGTTAACACGCTCAACAATATAGATGTGCCAGTATCAACATTGAAAGATGCAATGGCAAAGGAAGACATGTCTCATCATGGATCAGGTGATCATCATGAGGCAGATGGGCATCATGTAACCGATGATCATGATCATTCACACTAAAGATTATTAGACATGCAGATGACAACATATACAGTATCTAATAAGCAACGAAACTTACTCCTCGCCGGGATAGTGGTAGGAGTGATAAGTATGGTGCTTACTTGGATCGGTGATGATGTGCTTCACACACGATTTTGGACGAACTTCTTACATAACTCTGTATTCTTTACCGGAATATCACTGATGGCAGTGTTCTTCTATTCAGTATGTACTACTGCTTGGGGAGGATGGTTCATCGTGTTTAAACGAGTGTGGGAATCCATGAGTATGTTCCTAATTATTGGACTCGGTTTGATGGCCTTATTGGCGATAGGAACTGTGTTCGATATGCATCACCTATATCATTGGGCCGATAGTGCCTCAGTAGAAGGTGATAAAATCTTGCAACATAAGTCGAGCTTCCTAAATAACTTTTGGTATATCGTTAGTGTAGTTATTGTTGCAGTTTGGTTCTTCTTCGCTTATAAGATTAGACAGACGTCAATCAGTGAGGATGACAATAGAGACAAAGAATATAATAAACACTTTAAGAATAGATTCTGGACGGCAACCTTCTTACCTATAGCAGGATTTTCGTTGTGTCTTGTAATCTGGCAGTGGGTGATGTCTATCGATGCACACTGGTATAGTACGATGTTTGCTTGGTACTCAGGTGCAAGTTTATTCGTATCAATGATCGCTATGACGATCTTGATCTTGATCTTCTTAAAATCTAAGGGATACTATCCTAATGTTAGTTTAGAGCACTTTCATGATCTGGGTAAGTTCATGTTTGCATTCAGCATTTTCTGGACCTATCTGTGGTTTTCTCAGTATATGTTGATTTGGTATGCTAACGTAGGGGAAGAAACGGTTTACTTCAAAACGAGACAAGATCACTATCCGTTTTTGTTTTATGCGAATCTTGTAATCAATTTCATCTTACCATTTTTCATCTTGATGAGAAATGATACGAAGAGGAAGTTCGGTACGCTCATATTTGTTGGGCTACTGGTCATCTTTGGACACTGGTTAGATTTCTTCTTGATGATTAAGCCAGGGGCACTACATACAGCTCACGAAGTAATCGGGCATGGTCATGATCATGGACATGAAACAGACCATGGAGGTCATGCTGCTACATTAATAAAAGATGCTACAGACCATGCAGGCGATGTGGCACATGGTGTTGCTGAGGCAGGTCATCATGCGGCATCTACGTTTGAAATTGGATTCTCCTTACCGGGATTCCTTGAGATAGGTACCATGATAGGGTTCTTATGTGCATTCTTATACTTTTTCTATGCAACATTAGGGAAGTCTAAACTTGTACCTAAGAATGATCCTTATTTATCAGAAAGTTTACACCACCACACATAAAAATTTAATATGATCGGTCTATTAATAGTCGGAATAATATTACTCTTTGCGGTCGTTGTAGTTCAGATCGGGAGAGTCTCGGATCTCACCTCTAAGATCAGAGGGGAGGAGGCAACCAGTCAGAAAATAACCAATAGCCAGGCGGTCTGGGGTCTTGTATTTTGTGCAGGATTTCTAATATTCTGTATAGCGTCGGCTTTATATTTCAAAGATTACATGCTGGGTTATGGCCCATGGGTCTCAGCGTCCGCTCATGGAGGCCAGATAGATAGTTTGTTTAATCAGACATTGTTTTTTACGGGCATTGTGTTTGTATTGACTCATATAGCGCTATTCTGGTTCACCTATAAATATCGCCGCAAGGAGGGTAGAGTAGGTGTGTTTTTCTCGCATAGTAACAAATTAGAAGTCGTTTGGACAGTCGTGCCAGCAATGGTTATGGTATTCTTGGTGACTAACGGCTTGATAGTTTGGAATGAGGTAATGCCAGATGTAGATCCAAGTGAGGAGGTTTTCGAATTTGAAGCCACTGGTTCTCAATTTCAATGGGAGCTGAGATATCCTGGTCCAGATGGTAAATTAGGAGCGAAGAACTTTAGGTTAATTGATCCGGGTAGTAACACTTTAGGTCAAGATTGGACTGATACTAAGAACTTGGATGATTTTCATCCTACAGAAATATATCTTCCTGTTAATCAGAAGGTACGTGTGAGAATTACAGCTAAGGATGTATTGCATAACTTTTATTTACCGCACTTCCGATTGAAGATGGATGCGATACCTGGTCTACCGACGTATTTCATTTTTACGCCGACTATAACGACAGAAGAGTATCGAGAGCGTCTCAGCGAATATCCTGAGTGGCAAGTACCTGCAGATGAAGAGAATCCAAATGGTCCACAGCGTTGGGAAGAATTTGACTATGAGTTAGCATGTGCGGAACTGTGTGGTAAAGGGCACTATTCCATGCGGAGAATTGTTAAGATCGTAACTCAAGAAGAGTACGACGCTTGGGCAGCGAGCCAAACAAGTTACTTCGCACAATCTGTAAGAAATACTGATGCTGATCCATACAAAGGTCAATTATTACCGTATGAAGCTAAGGCAAGAGCGAAAGAACTTCTATCGGATATTGAGGCAGCACTGATTGAAGATGATCCTTCTTCAGTGACGATCAATCTGACTAACGTATTTTTCAATGTGGGTTCAGCAGCCTTAAAAGATGATTCTAAATATGAGCTTGACAACATTGCCAAGATCATGAATGATTACAATGATATAGCTGTGGAAATCTCTGGTCATACAGATAATACTGGTGATGCTAACGCCAATGTAGTATTGTCTCAGAGCAGAGCGGAAACAGTAACTAATTACTTAGCAACTAAAGGAATCAGTTCCAATAGATTGCGATCGGTGGGATATGGTCAAACACAACCTGCTGACACTAACGACACTGTAGAAGGGCGACAGAATAATCGCCGTATTGAAATGAAAATTATTTCTCAAAATCTCTAAAAATCTACCAATGTCAGAGGTAACAACATTTAATGAGGAAGTTTTAATTGAAGAGCAAGGGTATGATGATCATTTTCATGAGCATCATCATGAGGACAAGTATAAGTCCAGCTTCATATTTAAGTATATATTTAGCTTAGATCACAAGATTATTGCTCGCCAGTTCCTATTTACAGGGATGTTTTGGGCTATAATTGGTGCGGGGATGTCAATCATCTTCAGATTGCAGCTCGGATTCCCAGATGAGAGTTTGGCCTGGTTAAAGCCTATGTTAGGTCGTTGGATCATGATGAATGAGGAAACAGGTATTGGAACCTTGGACCCTCAATTCTACTATGCATTGGTGACCATGCACGGTACGATCATCGTATTCTTCGTATTGACGGCAGGGCTAAGTGGCACGTTTAGTAACCTCCTGATTCCATTACAATTGGGGGCAAGAGATATGGCATCGCCGCTGCTCAATATGTTATCATATTGGTTCTTTTTCATGGCTGGAGTTGTCATGTTCTTCTCATTATTCCTGTCCACGGGGCCATTCTCAGGTGGTTGGGTTGCTTATCCTCCATTGAGTGCGTTAGAACAGGCCTCTTCAGGATCGGGAGCGGGTATGACGCTCTGGTTAGTAAGTCTAACACTATTTGTGGTTTCTGTCCTCTTGGGAGGAATCAACTATATCACAACAGTGCTTAACCTTAGAACAAAAGGTATGAGTCTGTGGAGAATGCCATTGACGATTTGGGCATTTTTCGTAACCGCTATTATTGGTCTATTATCATTTCCAGTATTAGTATCTGGATTCTTCCTCTTGATGGCTGACAGATCTTTAGGAACAAGCTTTTACTTAAGTGAAATCTTTATCAACGGACAGGCTCTCGATTATGTGGGTGGAAGTCCTGTATTATATCAACACTTATTCTGGTTCTTAGGGCACCCAGAGGTATATATCATTATACTTCCTGCAATGGGAATTGTGTCTGAGGTACTATCCGTACATGCCAGAAAGCCAATCTTTGGATATAAAGCGATGGTGTATTCGATCTTGGCGATTGCATTCCTATCGTTTATCGTGTGGGCTCACCATATGTTCATGTCTGGTGTTAATCCATTCTTGTCTAACTTCTTCGTAATCTTTACACTGATCATTGCGGTACCGTCCGCAGTTAAAGTGTTTAACTGGATTACAACCCTTTGGGGTGGTAATATAAGGCTCAATAGTCCGATGCTATTTGCTATTGGGTTCGTGTCGATGTTTATCTCAGGAGGACTGACAGGTATCTTCTTAGGAAACTCAGCAATCGATATACAACTACATGATACTTACTTCGTAGTAGCTCACTTCCACATAGTGATGGGTGTAGCGGCATTCTTCGGAATGTTTGCTGGAGTATATCACTGGTTCCCACGGATGTTTGGAACCTTTATGAATGAGACCTTAGGGCGCATCCATTTTTGGATGACGATGATAGGAGCATATGCGATTTTCTGGCCTATGCATTATCTCGGTATGGCAGGGGTTCCAAGAAGATATTACAGATTTGATAGCTTCGATGCTTTCGGACAGTTTACGCAGATGAATGAGTTCATAACGATTGCGGCAATTGTGACTTTTTCTGCTCAGATATTGTTTGTAATCAACTTCATCTGGTCTATTAAGAACGGTAAGAAGATGACTACTAAGAATCCTTGGTTAGCGACAACGCTTGAGTGGACTACGCCTATTAAGGCAGGTCACGGTAACTGGCCAGGGAAGATTCCTACGGTACACAGATGGGCATATGACTACGGAAAGGATGGAAAGGATTTCATACCTCAGATTTTGCCATTATCAGATAAAGAAAAAGCAGAAGACGCTCACTAGGGATACTCATATTGACTACTCGTGGAGAACACACCTAAGACATATCATACAGCTACGATTGGCGAATCGACAGACTTGCAGCGGTTTAGCTTTTGGACAGACTTTGGCTTATTAGTCAAGTTTAGACTGTCCATGTTGGTGGTAATCACTTCGCTGGGAGCATTTTACATTTCCTCGGGACTCAACATGAGCCTTATACAAGTAATTGTCTTAGGCTTAGGAGGTTTCTTAATTACCGCGGCAAGTAATATCATTAATCAGGTTCTTGAGAAGGACTTTGATGCCTTAATGAATCGTACTAATAGACGGCCAATTGTTCAAAAGAAGTTGACGGTTTCTACAGCTGTTTTAATGGCCGGATTGTTCTGCTTGAGTGGTATAACGCTCTTAGCACTATTCAACCCGATTACTTCATTCTTTGGCATGTTTGCCTTTGTGCTGTATGCCTTTGTCTATACACCACTTAAGAGATATTCGAGAGTGGCAGTATTCGTTGGAGCGATAGCGGGAGCCATGCCAATGCTTATCGGTAGTGTTGCGTTTTTTGGTGGATTGACTGAGTTAGGTATTTGTTTATTTTTAATTCAGTTAGCATGGCAGTTTCCTCACTTCTGGTCTATTGCTTTCCTCTCATTTGAGGATTATGATAGGGCCGGATTCAATTTTATCCCTAAAGACGAGGAGAATCAGATAGACAAAAGCATTGCTACTTCTTCGATTGTCTATGCAATAGTATTATTCGCAATAACGGCATATATGTTCATGACTAATGTCATTGGACTATTTGGACTCGTTGCGCTCTTACTCGTTTGTGGGAGTTATCTAGTATATAGTGTACAGTTCTACAGACTGTATGATGCAGGATCAGCTAAGAAGCTCATGTTGAGTTCTTTTGCTTTCATGCCTATGGTATTAATCATCTTGATAATCGATTTACTCTTCTAGTGATGAATACAGCATACTACCATACTAATAGTAAGATCCATCCACTGAAATTTGGAATGTGGATTGCCATGGCGAGTATAGCCATGATGTTTACCGGATTTACGAGTGCTTATGTAGTACGTCAAGCCGCTGGAAACTGGCTCGAGTTTGGATTACCTAATATATTCTTTGTAAGTACGATCACACTCTTGTTATCGAGTGTGTGTATGCATGCCTCTTACCGCGCTTTTATCAAGGAGAAAGTGGCTTTATATAAGCCTTTACTCGTTCTCAGTGCTGTCTTAGGTGTAGGCTTTATCGTATTACAGTATCAAGGATGGGAAACATTATTTTCTATCGGTGTGGATCTAAAAGGGAACCCTGCGGGATCATTCCTATATGTCATCACCGCCGTACATATCATGCATGTCATTGGAGGAATCATTGCTTTATTGATTGGAATCCTTAATGCTTACACATTGAAGTTTAAGGTGACTCCTAAGCGAAAAATAAATTTTGAATTATTGTTACACTACTGGCATTTCGTGGATTTGCTCTGGGTGTACTTACTATTATTCTTATACTTAAGTAGATAATTATCATGGCAGATACTCTAACTCATACTGCAGTAGATCATCATGAAGAAGCGAGCTGGGATGGTGCATCTCAACCGTTTAAGGCCAGTTATGGCAAGTTGATGATGTGGTATTTCTTATTGTCGGATGCATTTACCTTCTCAGGATTTTTGATTGCCTATGGCACATTGAGAGTAAGTAGTCCATCTTGGCCAGTACCGGATTTTGTCTTTAGTACGTTCCCTGGCGGTATCCATCATGCACCACTGTTATTTGTGACGTTGATGACCTTTATCCTACTAGCCAGTTCATTTACCATGGTTAGGGCTGTACAGGAAGGACATCAAGAAAATAAAAATGGAGTAGTCTTTTGGATGATCTTAACGATCATTGGTGGGGCGGCATTTTTAGGTTGTCAGGCTTGGGAGTGGAACAACCTAATCATTGAGGAGTCGGTATCCTATCATACTAATCCATTTGGTACTCATACCGAGCATGGAAGATATCTCGAGGGTGATGGCCATGATATCTCTGCAGGTGATACATTCGTACCAGGAGATTCATATTTAGTACATAATCACGACGGAGAATGGAACAAGCTACCATATGAGGTATTAGATGCTCAAGGTAACCCAATCTTAAATGATCTCGGAGATCCCGTAAAAAGTCAGCAGGCCTTTGGACCTAAAGCATTTGGAGCATTGTTCTTTTGTATTACTGGATTCCATGGGTTTCACGTATTCTCAGGTGTGGCCTTCTTATTAATCATATGTATCAATGCGGCTTCGGGACTATATGTCGACCGAAAGAACGGCTACGAAATGGTAGAAAAAATAGGACTCTATTGGCACTTTGTCGATCTGGTCTGGGTATTTGTATTCTTAGTGTTTTACCTCATCTGATCTAATTAATTTAAAGAAACAAGCGTTATGGCTCACGATTACGAATCATCGAAAAAGACGGCGTATAGAATCATATCTATATTAGCTGTGATCACGGTAGGAGAGGTTGGTTTTGCCTTGATAGGCAAAGGCTATGTCTTTGATGGTGTACATGTACCTCTTGTCATCATGGGTGGGTTTATGATTATACTTAGTATAGTCAAAGCTTATCTAATAGTCTATGAATTCATGCACATGAAGTATGAGATTCCAGGATTAGTAAAGTCGGTTTTACTTCCTATGTTTCTATTAGTATGGGCGATTATCGCATTCCTGTATGAGGGTACTGCATGGAAGGGCAACAGAACTACGATTCAAGAAAGAAATCAGCTAAAAGTTGATGATTTATCTGGACAGTCTGGTATGATCTACGAGATGAAAGAAACAGATCTTACGTTCTAAACTTCTGCACTCATGCGACATTGTCTATATAGAATGGTATCAATGGATAAATGTCAAATCTCATGATGAAATATGTTGCTGGCATAGCAGTAGTCTTGATGCTCATTGGCGCCCCGATGGGGTCTTACTTTTATTTGAAGAATGGCTTGGAATATAGGCTTGAGTCTCAAGAACAACTCCAAGCTAAGACGGTATCTGACGTTATAAATAATCACATTGAAACTGTCCGAACTCCAAAGACTGCCGCTCTTATACACACTTCACATGATAATAGAGTAGCTGATATAAAGTTGCTTGATCAAATCGATGAACGCATTGTTGATCGCGATCACTTTGAGATAATAAGTATGTCAGATCCATTTGAGTCGGAGCGGACTTTGGATATCAGATTCGTCTCTGATTCATCGCTTTTCCAAGCTTATGATCAGCGCTTTATATTAGTAGATTCTGCGGGTGTGGTCCGCAATACTTATACCGCTGACGAAGACATCTCCAAAGAGCTGATCAGACACTTAGCAGTAGTCATACCCTTACCAAAACACAGAGACATTAGATTACGCAGAGAACTTGAGAATTAACAGCCTATGGATATCCTGCAACCGAATAAGACATTAGAGAAGAAATTAAATAGATTAAGTTGGATCGTATCTATTGCCGTATTCCTTGTAGTTGTCATGATGCGCAGAATTAAAATCGATACCGATATAGACTTTACTTTTCTGCCGCCCTTGTACTCAGCGCTTAATGGAATTACGGCTGTTCTATTGATTATAGCCTTGATGTATATCAAGCGAGGTATGGCACAACAGCATCGTAAGGTCATGACGGCGGCATTGGCGACTTCTGTACTATTCCTGATCTGTTATGTGATTTATCACATAACCACCCCAGAGACTAAATTCTGTCAAGAGGGGGCGATCAGATATGTATACTTCGCACTGTTGATCAGCCATATTATCTTAGCTGCGGTGATACTACCGTTTATCCTCTTTACCTATATCAGAGCATTTACTAATCAGTTTCAACGTCACAAAGCTATAGCCCGATGGGTATTCCCACTGTGGCTCTATGTTGCAGCATCAGGTCCGATCATATATCTTATGCTTCGACCTTGCTACTGAATCACGTGATCATTACCTTTATAAGATGAGATTAAAAGTCCTAGTTGTAATTACCATCCTGTGCTTGTGTGCTGTAGAGATCTATAGCCAGTGTCCGATGTGTAAAATTGCTGCCGAGTCCAATCTTGAAAATGGCGGCACAGCAGGAAAGGGGCTTAACAAAGGCATACTCTACATGCTTTCGTTGCCATATTTGTTGATTGCCTTGATTGGGTTTATTTGGTATCGCAATCGCCGAAAGGACGATGAAGAAATCGAATCTCCTTTAGTTATTAATCCTTCGCTTTCAGAATAAAAAAATGTGGCCATCCAAGTCATTACTCAGATAGCCACTTAGGTTAAAACGACATTGCATAGCCGATACCTACTGAAAAGCCTTTATTGTTAATATTACTTTCAAGTATGCCGAGGGAAGTAGCATCTTCCAATGCATGATTATACTGTGCCTCTGCAAATATTTTATTTGAATTGTCTAAGTGATAAGCGTAGCCGATACCTGCGGTCCCATAGAACACGGTACTATTCAATTGAGCAGCGGGAATTGTTGTCTCTGCCACGTTTAAATTGATCAAGCTATTCACCTGTGATGTTATGTTACCGCTGGTTACTATTGACCCTATTACTCCTACGTGTGGATAAATCGTATTCCTTCCACTTTTGAAGTTATAGGCAACAGAGAGCGGTATATCCACACTCTTAACGCTGATACGATTATTGACGCTTACTGGAACCGCTAAACCGAATACATTTAAATCTGTGCCTATACCAAGATTGGTGCTGCGATCAGTATAGTTTACCCCACTATGTATTGACCAGGTATCAGAGATATGATATTGACCGACGAGGCCAAATTGTGCCGTTGTCGCATATGTATTGAGATTACTGACAGCTGATATGTCATCAAGAATTGATGTTCTATTAATCATCGTTCCTACCTTCAATCCAACTGAAAACTGAGCTGACAGATGTAAAGTCATAAATACTGCTGCCACCGCCAAAATGATCTTCTCTCTCATAGTATCTGTTTTTATGTAGTTACCTACTTGTTAGGAATAGTTCTACTGATCAGTATACCCTTAAGACTGGATGGACATGTTAAAAAAAGTTAATGCATGATTAATGAAATGGTAAAGAATGGGGGTAGCGCACTTTTACTTGTTATCGGATCAAATGAACTTGTTTCATAGACTACGGCATGAATCTTGATCTTTGAAATAATAAGTTGATTTCAAATGCGGGTAAGGGACGGCCGGTATGAGAGGGTAGAGAAGCAGCGTAGCTACAGAGCCTTCGATGGCAAAATATTTTGGTAACCTGCCACGCCAAAGAGCATTATTAACGAAGGAGATTTAGCATCTGCCTAGATAACATTAGGCAGCATCAGCCAAAGTTTAGCTTTTCAAAACTGTAATCCCTACATATACCCAGGCT
>CAZDHV010000047.1:16119-17307 GCA_964505335.1 uncultured Saprospiraceae bacterium
AGCATCAGCCAAAGTTTAGCTTTTCAAAACTGTAATCCCTACATATACCCAGGCTGCAATGAAAAGCAGTCCGCCTATGGGAGTAATTGCTCCAAGCTTACGAAGACCAGGAGCATCGAATATCTCATGGATCGATAGAATATATAGTGATCCGCTAAATAGGATGATTCCACCCAAGAATAGCTTGGCAATCATGCCGATGCGTTCGGGAGATAGGTCACGGATGATCAGTATAGAAATGATTGCACCTATGGCATGGATGAAATGATAAAAGGTGGCTGTCTTATAGATTTCAGTGTATTTGGGAGAAATCTTATCCTCGAGGATATGAGCACCAAAAGCTCCTAATATTACCGCAAGTGCAAGGGTGAAAAGAAAAATTCCGAGATACAATCGATCTGTTGCCATAGGGATGAGTTCTTATAATGACCAATCAATAGGGGTTTGGTTTTGTTTCAGGAGAAGCTCATTAGTTTTAGAAAAATGCTTGCATCCAGAAAAGGCATTTCGAGCTAGTGGCGATGGATGTGCAGCAGTGAGGATATGGTGTTTAGAGCTATCGATAAAAGATGCCTTTTGTTGTGCAAATCGGCCCCACAATAGGAATACGATTCCTTCTCGCTCTTGCGAGATAGTGCTGATGACGGCATTGGTAAATTGTTGCCATCCTAATGACTTATGGGACCCAGGGCTCTTGTGCTGGACTGTGAGCATGGCATTGAGTAAGAGGACGCCTTGCTCTGCCCACGGAGTTAGATCGCCGTGATTTGGAATGGCAATTCCGGTATCGGCATGAAGCTCTTTGAATACGTTGCGCAAAGACGGCGGAACCCGTACTCCCTTAGGTACGGAAAAACTTAGTCCCATGGCCTCACCAGGATTGTGATATGGATCTTGACCGATGATGACGACCTTTACCTTATCAAGTGGAGTAAGCTTAAAGGCATTAAAGATTAATCCTCCTGGAGGGTAGACCGTTAACCCACTGTTCTTAGCTACAAATAGGCGCTGCTTGATGTTGTCAAAGTAAGGCTGCTCAAATTCTGACCACAACGCTTGCTTCCAACTATGTTCTATTTTAACCCGTTCTGGTTTCATCGATCTAATCTACTCATTCTTCATCTATAGTTCGGAGCCGATAATTATCGTGCTCATACACCGCACGGATAGTACGACTATTGTTGTAAA
>CAZDHV010000048.1:0-17243 GCA_964505335.1 uncultured Saprospiraceae bacterium
TGGTTAAAGCATATTTAATTATATAATTATTCTAAGGCACTAAAAGTTTTAAAAATGTACCTAATACAGGAGGTTCTCGTAAGTGAGGAGGTCTTCAGTCGACAGTTCGTCTGTAATATTGACAAATGCAAGGGTGCATGCTGCTGGGAAGGAGATTATGGCGCCCCAATTGCCGAGGATGAAATTGACCAAATTAAAGCCGCATACCCTATCGTTAAGAAGCATCTCTCTGATGAAGCCATTAATCAAATCGACCATCAAGGCACTGCTCCATACGATAAGGAGTATGGAGGAGAGGTGACGCCACTTATGGATGATAGCTCTTGCGCCTTTTTGCTCAAGGATGATTCCGGTGCTGCTGTCTGCTCTTTTCAAAAAGCCTACCAGGCAGGAGAAACAGATTTTGTCAAGCCGATCTCTTGTCAACTCTATCCCTTGAGGGTGACCAGCAATAAAGACTCAGGATTCGAAGCCCTCAACTTTGATGAATGGGATATCTGTAGTGCCGCCTGTAAACTAGGAAAGGAGCTCTCTATGCCTGTATTCCGATTCGTCAAGGATGCCATCATCAGAAAGTATGGAGCGCCATTTTATGCTGAGATGGAGCAGATCTATGAGGATCGGTATGGAGGGTGAAATAATCCTGTTGGAGGAAGAGGTGATGACGATGTATAGCCTTAGGTTTTAGTTTTTACATAAACGGCGCTCGCTGAGGTCGGCCTTTATGAGAATTTCAATGTCTTTTTCATCCATCTGCTTTCTGCTATTCCTCAAGTTGGTCTGTTAAGATTTAACCCCACCTGTCCATTCGGTATTTGTAATTGGAGAAAAACAACAAACCCCCTATCAATTGAGATAGAGGGTCTCTGAGGTCGGAAGCGGATTCGAACCGCTGTACGAGGTTTTGCAGACCTCTGCCTAGCCACTCGGCCACCCGACCATTTTTTATGGACGGCAAATATAGATTATTTCTTGCCACGGGAGCAAGATCATCATGAGCTTATTTGCTCGCTTTTCTTTTTGCAGAAATTTCTTTTCTTACCGCCCTCAGTTTGTATCGAGCCGCTAAATCGAAAGTAGTCAGCGTAATAGCCAAACTCAATATGGCTATGGAGTTCACAACGATTAAAGACCAATTGACCTCATCCTCTGTGATGCCATACTTGAAGTAATAAACTCCACCTACAATAGCGCATGACAAGATTACCAAGATGGCTACTAATCTGAGGTCTGTGTATTTCTGTTTTAATTTCTGGCGAATGGCATTTTTATGTAGCTCCCCATAAACTTGATCATCTGGCTTGACTCCTATCAGCTGACGACTGAGTCTGGCAGCGTTTTCGTAGTCTCCCTTATGATAAGTAGAGGCCGCCTTGAGAAAAATTAGTTCGGAGAAATTATCTTCCCCTGAGTAAGAAACATTATTTAAGAAAACGAATTCTATCAGGTCATCAATCTCTACGAGCACCTTCTCATAACGCCCAAGGTCAAATAGTGCATTGACGAACTCATATTTCATAAAGTACTGTTGGTCCTCGTCTAACGAGAAGATCTGTTCGCTACGTTGTTCGTAGAAGCGAATCTTCTCCAAGTAGTCGTTGGGCTCTATACCTTGGTACTCTTCCAATATGTTTTGAGCGTCTTGCATCCGTTTAATAAAAATAATAACTATTCATTTAATGATATGCCTTAGTTGCGCTTATCGTTGCCCCATCCAAGCTTATCTTGAATTGTTTTTAAGAACGTAGTATTCTTAAGACGCATCAGATGTGTATCAAAGTCACACTTGCGCACCGCCAGTTGATGCTCTGATGTGATGGTCTCAAACCTAGAATCCAACGTGCACAGGTAGTTCTCCGTTCTTCCCTCTATTTCAAAACTGATTACCGCATCATCCGAAATAACTAATGGTCGAACGTTAAGATTATGAGGTGCAACAGGCGTGATCACAAAATTACCGCAGTTAGGAAAAATGATAGGACCGCCGCAACTCAGGGAATATCCCGTAGAACCAGTTGGAGTTGAGACTATCAGTCCATCTGCCCAGTAGCTATTGAGATAGTCTCCATTGATATAGGTATGAATCGTAATCATGGACGATGTATCTCTCTTGTGCAACGTAAAATCGTTCAGCGCAAAAGGCTCATCTCCAAAAAGATCTGGAGAAGACTCTAAGAAAATCATCCTTCTCCTCTCGAGCTCATAACGTGAATTATCGATCTGCTTAAAAGATTCTGATATATACCGCTCCTCAATACTTGCTAAAAAGCCTAATCGCCCCAGATTCACCCCTAATATAGGTATAGCCAGATTTCTTATTAAGGTAGTAGCTTGTAGAATAGTGCCATCCCCGCCGAGTGTCATCACTAAATCCACAGACTGCTTTCTGAGCTCTTCGTGTGTTGCCAATAGTGGAATATCGGCATCTACCCCAATGGCTGATAGATGATCGTATACATCCTGATTGGCAAACACCACATAGTCATGTTTGAGGGCACAGTCTATAACTTGTTTGATAGAGTTATAGTTACTTTCTTTCACATACCGTCCGAAAAGCAAAACCTTCATATCTAAGCCAAAATAGTTTATTTATGATTTTCTTATGCAGCCATTTACATACATAACTTGATCTGTATCAAAAGTTTATATAGCTTTATATGCTTACTCACGAGTTTTTGAGTGATACAGATTAGTGTAATGTCTAAACAGCATAGTGTTTATGAGTAATTCTTCCCATTATTCTCTCCTTATTCAAAAACTTGACCAATTTATAAGGAAGTACTATATCAATAAGGCAATTAGAGGTGCGATACTCTTTGCGGCGGCAACAATTGGGGTCTTTCTACTCTACAGCTTCTTAGAGCACCAATTTTATTTGTCACAGGGAGGACGTAAGGTTCTTTTCTACTCATACATCGTTGGATCTATAGGGTCACTGATATATTTGGTGATCTGGCCATTGGCAAGCTACTTCAAGTTAGGCAGCGTCATCTCACATGATACTGCGGCCAAGATTCTTGGCGAACATTTTACAGATGTTGAAGATCGATTAGTCAATGTTCTACAACTGAATCGAAATATGAGCGCGTCTAATCGCGAGCTCATTGAAGCCAGCATAAATCAGAAATCTGAGAAAATCAGCATAATCCCTTTCAGAAAGGCCATCGATCTCAACAAAAATCGCAAGTATCTCAAGTATGCCTTTCCACCATTGGCGCTCTTGCTATTTATACTCTTTGCCGCACCAAGTCTCATAAGAGATAGTACTTATCGCATCATCAATAACAATGAAGATTTTGAAAGAGAAGCGCCATTTCATCTGTCTCTGAATAATGATGACTTAGAGGTCCTGCAGTATGAGGACTATACCCTAACAGTTACGGCAGATGGAGAGCAACTACCTAATGAGGTTTATGTCACGATAGATGATTACGATTATCGACTGACTAAACAAGCTAATAATACCTTCTCTTACAAGATGACTAATGTGAGAAAGGATACCCCGTTTCAGCTGTATTCTGGCAGATATCGCAATAGAGAACAAGTACTAAAAGTATTGCCCAAACCACGAATGGTAAACTTTAGTCTTAAAATAGATTATCCATCATACACGCAGCAGCGAGATGAGACCGTACTGAACACTGGCGACATCACCGTCCCTCAAGGGACTAATGTCGAATGGCTCGTCAATACCCTATCGACAGATGATGTCATGCTGAGATTCGACGATGCAGCACCTATTGCTCTCGAGCAACAAGGATCTGCAACTTTTGCCGCCTCTAAAAGGATATACAAAGATCATAACTATGTGATGAGGTTGAAGAATGAGCACCTCCCTCAAGGAGACTCATTGAATTTCTATATCAAGACTATATCGGATAAGCATCCTACTATACAGGTAGACATGATACAAGATTCAATTGAAAAAGACATCACCTATTTCGTCGGCGATGGCGCTGATGACTATGGACTCCAATCATTGAACTTTGTCTATACCATCAGTAATGATGCTGGAGCGACAATCACTCAACAACAAAAGCCGATCGTTATCACTCCAAGTACTCAGATCAACTTTGACTACATCTTAGACATCAAGGACCTGGGATTAGAGCCTGGTCAAAAGGTGACGTACTACTTTGAGTTATTTGATAATGACGGTGTCAATGGTTCTAAATCTGTTAAGAGCTCCATACTTAGCTATCGCGAGAAGAGCCTCGACGAATTGGAAGAGGAAGAACAAGAGAATGAAGAGCTGATCAAGGATAAGCTAGATTCTTCAATAGATGAAGCCAAGGACATACAAGAAGAACTTCGCAAGCTGCGTGAAAAGCTACTGCAAAAGACTGAACCAGACTGGCAGGATAAGAAGCAGCTAGAGCAGCTACTGGAGCGCCAGCAAAACCTCCAACAACAGCTGGAGCAAGCTAAAAATGCCAATGAGCAAAATCTTCAGAATCAAAAGAGCCAAGAGAATAATCCACAGCTCCAAGAGAAGCAAGAGCGTCTGCAACAGCTATTCGAAGAGGTAGTGGATGATGAGATGCAGAGTCTCATGGAGGAGATCCAGAAATTGATGGAGGAGCTCGGCAAAGAGCAGACTCTTGAGAAGATGGAAGATTTTGAAAAGAAGGAAGAAAGCTTAGAAAACGAGATGGAGCGCCTCCAAGAGTTATACGAACAATTAGAGGTAGAGAAGGAACTCCAAGAGAGCATCGATAAACTCGAAGAGCTCGCAGAAGACTTAGATGAGCTTAGCGAAAAGACTGAAGACGAATCGGAAAGTCAGGAAGAACTCGAGAAGGAACAAGAGGAGATCAATGAGGAATTTGAAGAGCTCAAAGAACAGATGGAAGAGCTCATGGAAAAAAATGATGAGCTAGAGTTTCCTAAAGACGTCCCACAGGATGCTCAGGAGCAGATGGAAGATATCAACGAAGACCTCAATGAGAGTCAGGAGAGCATGGAGCAGCAAGAAAATCAAAAAGCTGCTTCTAAGCAAAAGCAGGCCAGCCAGAAAATGAAGCAAATGGCAGGACAGATGTCTAGTGAGATGATGCAAGGAGCCTCGGAGCAACAACAAGAAGATCTTGAGACGCTCCGACAACTATTAGAGAACCTAGTGACTCTATCATTCGATCAAGAAGGGCTTGTCAACTCGATCAACATTACGACGATCAATACTCCGAGATATGTATCTCTTCTACAGGATCAGATGAAGGTTTCAGATGACTTTAAGGTTGTTGAAGACACGCTGCAAGCATTGAGCAAGCGAAACCCTGACCTTGAGAGCTTTGTACTCGAAAAGGTGACAGAAATCAAATATCAACTTGGCACCAGTCTCGATCAGCTCGAAGAGCGCAATAAGCCTGAAGCTAATCAGAGTCAGCGTACGACAATGACTAATCTGAACGATTTGGCATTAATGTTGTCAGAGTCCATGGAGCAAATGCAACAACAAATGTCAGGAATGATGTCTGGCAGTCAGATGTGTGAGAATCCAGGACAGAATCCTGGCAAGAAACCTGGTAAAGGGAATAGCGGCGGCGTACCAATGGACAAAATATCCGAAGGCCAAGAAAAAATGACTGAAGATCTCAAAAAGATGATTGAGGGAATGAAAGGTTCGGATGGTGAGGGAGGTTCAGCAAAAGATTTTGCCGAAGCGGCAGCTAAGCAAGCGGCCCTGAGAAAAGCTCTCGAGGGATTACAACAAGGATTACAGGAAAGCGGACAAGGCGGATCAAATGAACTACAGGACATCATTGATCAAATGGATAAGCAGGAAATAGATCTGGTTAATAAACGCCTTGACAATGAGATGTTACTTAGACAACAGGACATCGTCACTAGATTGCTTGAAGCCGAAAATGCCCAAAAAGAAAGAGAATACGACGACCAGCGGAAATCCACCGAAGGTCAAGATATAGAGCGAAAACTTCCTCCATCTTTAGAGGAATATATCAAACAACGAAAAGCCCAGTTAGAACAATATAAATATGTATCCCCCGAAATGAAGCCGCATTACAAGCGACTTGTGGAGGAATACTACCAAAAATTGAAGAGGGCTTAATCACTAACTATATGCCAAATCGTATTCTTAAGCTACCATCTTGTAGTAAGAGTATCTGTCAATTAGAACAGTTTATCGGAGTAGTTGCCACGCAATATCAGATAAGCCAAGACAAATATCCTGACATACTCATCAGTCTTACAGAGGCTGTCAATAATGCTATCATTCATGGTAACAAAGAGGACCAAAACAAATACGTTGAGATAGAGCTTAACAAAACCACTCAGGGCATCTCTTTTGTCATCTCTGATCAAGGATTAGGCTTTAATCCTAAGTCTATTCCTGATCCTACTCGACCAGAGAATATCGGCTGCTGTGGTGGGCGTGGCGTCTTCCTAATGAAGCAGTTAGCAGATAGAGTTGAGTATAGAGATAATGGGCGCAAGGTTGAGATACATTTTTCTGTATAGTCACGACCTTACCCTTGATCAATTTTCATACTGAAGATACCAACCCCCGACTTATAGACGAGCAAGAAACTTCCACTTGGCTTAACTCCGTGGTGATAAGTGAAGACAAGGAGCTCGAGGAGATCAACTACATCTTTTGCTCAGATTCCTACTTACTTAAGATCAATCAAGATTATCTCGATCATGATTACTATACTGACATTATTACCTTTCCATATAGCTACCAGCCAATCAAAAGCGACATCTACATCAGCATAGATCGAGTTGCGGAAAATGCTCTCGCCGAAAATGTATCATTTATACAGGAGCTGCATCGTGTACTTGTACATGGCCTGCTACATATGTGCGGATATGATGACCAAAACTCCGATGCAAAGGCTATCATGCGCCAAAAAGAAGATCAATACTTAGCGCTTATTGATCCGATAGACCAAGCGTAATTTGACGGAGATGACTTAAGAGGTCTTTGGACTTCATGTGATTATACTCAGACGATTGGATCGGATCACCAATACTTATTTTGATTATCTGTCCTCTCTTGTTAGTAACCTCGTTGAGGAGCAAGCCATATCTAAGACTTTGATTAATATGACTGGCAATCTGAAAAAGTTGACTATTTCTGCCGTGAAAGAAGATCGGCACAATAGTTAGCCCTTCACGGCGGACCATTTTGACCAGAAAGTTCTTCCATTCGAGATCGCGTACATCTTTGGAAAAAGGCTTTACCGCTGTTGCCACCCCCCCTGATGGAAAGATGGCTATAGATCCATCATTATCTAGAATGGACAACACCTCATCTCTGGTCTTCAGATTTGTTCTTAATGCCGATTTTGTTTCTCTAAAATCTATGGGCAGTAGGTACTTGCCAAAAAGACCCTCTTTGCATAAAAGCTCATTGACAATCAATTTAAAATCTGCTCTAATCAGGCTAAGGATATAGCCTAAACTTAGGCCATCAATCACTCCAAATGGATGATTAGCAATGATAACGAGCGGGCCCTTACGAGGAATTTTAGACAATTGACCCTTGTCAAAATCAATGGCAACCTCCAATAATGGAAACAAGTAGTGCCAAACTGTCACGTCGTCTATCTCCATCTCACTAAGTGCCCGGTATGCTTTTTCAATCTTTTTACGCCCAGACATGAGCTCCATAGAATTAATGACCACCCGTTTAAGAAGAGGGTCCGATGGCGATGTATATGAGATCATCTTCTCATCCTTACCTACTATGTCCTGAATGATATTACCCATGCTCTTCAAAATTCAAGCTCAGCTGCTTCTTTACCACAAAACTCTTTCGATGATACTTAGTAGGACCGATTTCTTGTAATGCAATGCGATGTGTTAAAGTCGCATAACCTTTGTTCGTACACCAGCCATAATCGGGGCACTCGTGATCGAGCTCTCTCATATGGTCGTCTCTATAGGTCTTCGCTAAAATAGATGCTGCCGCAATGGAGGTATAAAGGCTATCGCCCTTAATGACACATTCATGCTCGATAGTATCGTAAGTATTGAACCTATTTCCGTCTATCAACAGTAGTTCGGGTGCCACAGATAATTCGGCAATAGCTCTATGCATCGCTTTGAAGGATGCATTCAAGATGTTGATTTTGTCTATTTCTTGTTCTGATACTGCCGCTACGGCATAGGCGATGGCGTCATTCTCTATGACCTTTCTAAGTTCGTATCTGTCTTTAGCGGAAAGTTTTTTACTGTCGTCTATTCTTGGACATCGATAACCTTTGGGCATGATCACTGCGGCTGCATATACTGGTCCCGCTAAGCATCCACGACCCGCTTCGTCGCAGCCGGCCTCTAATAAATGAGGTGTATATGATGTATTCAGCAATTGGTATTAAACTATACTTAAAAGTAACTCAATTGATAATCAATTGTACCCACACAGATCAAGTAAATTCATTTTCTATCTGCTTATTCTGACGCACCAGTGGTAATATATCATGTATCTTTGCGCACTAATAGATCGACCGGCACTATGACAACATGTCACCTAGGAGCGATTGGAATGATAATGGTGCTATGACAGGGACATCGATCACATAAGAATCACATTTCATGTTTGATATATTTAAGAAAGTTTTTGGCACTAAGCAGGATAGAGACGTAAAGGAATATTCTGGCCGTGTCGATGAAATCAACGAGTATTTTGATCAATATAAGAGCCTATCTCTTGACGATCTCAGAGGGAAAACTCTAGAGTTCAGATCTCGGATCAAAGAGCACTTGGCAGGTATAGATGAAGATATTCAAAATCTCAAGGCCGAATCAGAGCAGGAAGAAGACCTCTTGCAACGTGAAGAGCTCTATACTCAGATCGACGCTTTAACCAAGGAGCGAGATGAACATCTCGAAGATATATTAAGGGAGCTCCTCCCCGAGGCATTTGCAGTGGTAAAAGAGACGTCTCGAAGATTTGCAGAAAATGCTACCCTTCAAGTAAGAACGACAGATCGCGATAGAGACCTCGCCGCAACAAAAGATTACGTCACTGTCAACGGTGACGTCACGACTTGGAAGAATAGTTGGCAAGCTGCGGGCGGAGATATCACTTGGAACATGATACACTATGATGTCCAGTTGATAGGTGGCATGGTGCTACATGATGGCAAGATTGCAGAGATGCAGACCGGTGAAGGTAAGACCTTAGTTGCCACTCTTCCAGCCTATCTTAATGGGCTCTCAGGGTTGGGCGTACATGTCATTACGGTGAACAACTATCTCGCACGTCGAGATGCCGAGTGGATCGGTCCTATAATGGAGTTCTTATTCTTGACAATAGATTGTATCGATAGGTATAAGCCACACTCTGATCAGCGCAAGGATGCCTATAAGTGCGATATCACATACGGTACTAATAACGAATTTGGCTTTGATTATCTCCGTGATAACATGGTTAGGTCGCTTGGAGAGAAGGTTCAGGGCAAGCATCACTTTACGATGATCGATGAGGTGGATTCTGTGCTAGTTGATGATGCACGTACACCACTTATCATCTCAGGGCCAGTTCCTAAAGGTGCAGAGGACCAAGAATATTTAGAGCTTAAGCCCAAAGTAGAAAGGTTGATTGCCGCCCAGCGCAAATTAGCAACCAGCTACCTCGCTGAAGGTAAAAAGTTATTCGCCGCAGGAGATCGTGGATATGAAGAAGGAGAAGCCGGTCAATCCCTATTGAGGGCATTTAGAGCATTACCAAAGTATAGACCGCTCATTAAATTCCTCAGTGAGGAAGGAGTAAAGGTCACCATGCAGAAGGCAGAGAACTACTATATGCAAGAGCAATCCAAGCGTATGCACATAGTGGATGAGCCGCTCTTATTCACGATTGATGAGAAAAATCGAAATGTCGAACTCACCGAAAAAGGAGCTGACTTCTTGGCTCAAGGTGAAGCAGATGAGCAGTTCTTCGTCATGCCTGACATTGCTACTGAAATGCAGATGCTCGATGAGCAGGAAAAGACTCAAGACATAGACCTCAACGAACAAAAAACTAATCTCGTCAACGACTACAGCGTTAAGGCCAGACGTCTACACGCAGTGAGTCAATTGCTTAAAGCTTATACCCTATTTGAAAAAGATGAGGAGTATGTGGTACTCGATGGACAAGTAAAGATCGTTGATGAGCAGACAGGTCGTATGATGGAGGGGCGGAGATACTCCGACGGACTCCACCAGGCTCTCGAAGCAAAAGAAAATGTAAAGGTTGGCGATATCACACAGACCTATGCCACGGTGACCCTGCAGAACTATTTCAGGATGTACCACAAGATGTGTGGTATGACTGGTACTGCCGAAACTGAGGCAAAAGAATTTTGGGACATATACAAGCTTGATGTTGTGGTCATCCCTACTAACCGACCGATACAAAGAGACGACAGAGAGGACCTCGTCTACAAGACAGCCAGAGAAAAGTATAATGCCGTTATTGATGAAATCGGCAGATTAACTGCAGCGGGAAGACCAATACTCGTCGGAACAACATCAGTAGACATCTCAGAAAAACTGAGCAGGATGTTGAACCTAAGAAATATCAGCCACAACGTCCTCAATGCTAAGCAACATCAGCGAGAGGCTGAAATAGTTGCCGAAGCTGGTCGTGCCGGCAACGTGACTATTGCCACTAACATGGCCGGTCGTGGTACGGATATTAAGATATCCGAAGAAGTTAAAAGAGCTGGTGGTCTTGCAATTATTGCTACAGAGCGTCACGATTCTCGACGGGTGGATAGACAGCTTCGTGGTCGTGCTGGTCGTCAAGGAGATCCTGGTTCATCACAGTTTTATGTATCTCTCGAGGATAACCTCATGAGGCTCTTCAACTCTGAGCGACTCGCTAAGCTGATGGATAAGATGGGTCATCAAGAAGGCGAAGTGCTACAGCATAACATGGTTAGCAAGTCTATCGAGCGAGCACAAAAGAAAGTAGAAGAAAACAACTTTGGTATCCGTAAGCGTCTACTTGAATATGATGACGTCATGAATATCCAGCGGGAGGCGATCTATAAGAAACGTAACAACGCCCTATCAGGAGAACGTCTATCGGTAGATCTTTATAACCTCTTCTCTTCTCTCACAGAAAACATTGTGAGCGACTATAAGTCTATGGACAACTTTGAAGGATTCAGAAATGAGTGCTTAAGAGTTCTTGGTAATGATCCTGACTTCAACGAAGATGAGTTCAAGAGCGCTGCGGCAGATGTGCTCACAGAAAAACTTCAGAAGGAGACCACAGAGTTATACAATCAAAAGTTTGATAAGATAAGAGAGGTACTCCTCCCTGTAATCCAACGTGTACATGAAAACGAAGGTCACAGATATAAGCGTATCGCCGTGCCGTTCACTGATGGTAGTAAGAAGCCACTTCCAATATCCGCTAATCTCGAGACTGCCATAGAATCTGAAGGAAGCAGTATCGTAAAAGATATAGAAAAAGCAGTTAGTCTAAGCATCATAGATGATACCTGGAAGGAGCACTTGAGAGCCATGGATGAACTCAAGGATTCTGTACAAGCTGCATCATTTGAGCAGAAGGATCCTCTTGTGATCTATAAAATGGAGGCTTACGAGCTGTTTGAACGATTGATCTATAACATCAATGAGGAGGTAAGTACCTACCTGATGAGAGGAAGACTTGTCATCAATGTTGATGATAATCTCCGTGAAGCTAAACAGCAACGCACTGATCTAAGTAAGACGAGCGCGTCGAGATCTGAGGATATGGCTCGGCGTAGCGCTGCCGAAGGGGTAAGTCGCCAAAGGTCTAAGCCAGAGACATTCAAACGCACTACACAAAAGGTAGGCCGTAACGAACCATGTCCATGTGGTAGTGGCAAGAAATTTAAACAGTGCCACGGAAAGAAATAATCTACTATTTTTGAAATAGCATGAAGACCGTCATTTCAATTTTCGCCTTAGCACTGTTCTGTTGCGCTAATCTTAGCGCACAGCAGATCGTAGAGACTCCTGAGGTGAGTCAATTTATGGACTACTTTATCAAAATCGGTAAAGAAGAACCCTACATTGATGGCTGGCGCATTAAGCTTATCAGCACGACTGATCGTCGGGCTTTGGAGAGTGCTAAATGGCTGCTTGAAAAGAATTATCCTAATATGGTCTATGAGCTACAACATGAAGCTCCATACTATAGTATGAAGATTGGGGCCTATGAGACGCGCATAGATGTGGAGCCTCATCTTGCCGCATTTAAAGAGGACTTCCCCTTTGCCATACCATTCAGGGATAAGGTTATGAAAATAGAGCTCCTAAGAGATGTCTCTACGCAATAGCCCCAAGGGTCTACCTAGATTTGATTGGGTCTTATTTATCACCTATCTCGCATTAGTAGGGATAGGCTTGATGATGATTTTCGCTACGACTTATTATGATATTGAAGGTGGAAATATTTTTTCACTCAATAGTACATTTGGTCGACAAGCCATTTGGGCGGCAATTTCTCTGGTGGTACTGCTTGCACTTGTCCTCATTGATTGGCAAATATTCAACAGCCTCGCTATACCTATATATGCGCTAGGTATTATCTCACTCGTCTTAGTTCTTATACTCGGTCGTGAGATAAAAGGTGCGACCTCATGGATAGCGATAGGGCCGTTTTCGATACAGCCTTCAGAGTTTGCTAAGCTGACTACGGCCATTTACTTAGCTGGCTTTTTAAGCGTCATTCGCAATGACCTTCGCAAGAGATGGACACAGCTCGTATCTGTTGGAATCTTCTTGCTGCCCGCTGCGCTGATTATGCTCCAGCCCGATGCAGGATCAGCCATCACATTCTTTTCCTTGTTGATCCTACTGTACCGCAAGGGTCTACCGTCACTCTACTTTATAGTAGTAATTCTGCTCTTTTTAACTGTGGTTTTCACGTTGATCTATGGTATATCTGTCGCTCTGACCATATTATTTTTGATGATGGCCGCCTTCTTAGTAGATTTCAGTAAGATGAGAATGTTTTCTATCATGTTGCTGACGACATTGATATTGGTGTCATTAGTTTGCTTTCAATTTGAATGGAGTCGCTATTCAGCAATACTTAATGGCGTCGCTGCACTTGGCGTGCTTTACTTCTTCAATCCGAGACAATCCATAGGTACCAAGTTTTCGTTGTTGGGTGGTGTAGCCATGCTGGTTTTGATTTCTTTTTCAAGCTTGTTTGCTTTTAATAATGTCTTGAAACCCCATCAACAAGATCGAATTAACGTCTGGCTTCAACCGGAGAAATGTGATCCTCGGGGATCATTGTATAATCTACTGCAGTCTAAATTAGCTATCGGATCAGGTGGTCTTACTGGTAAGGGATACTTGGATGGCACCTTTACCAAGCTCAACTACGTGCCGGAGCAAACGACAGATTTCATATTCAGTACTATCGGAGAAGAGCAAGGCTTCATAGGAGGTGTCGCAGTAATTGTTCTGTTCTTATTGCTTATAGTCAGAATCATCCAAAAAGGCGAAGACTCCAAATATCCATTCGTCCAAAACTACTCATATGCTATTGCTGGATTTATATTTTTGCACTTTTTCGTCAATATTGGGATGACGATGGGAATCAGTCCAGTAATTGGAATTCCTTTGCCTTTTATCAGTAAGGGAGGTTCTTCTCTCCTTGCATTTTCAATGATGATCGGTATTGCTCTCAATATGTATAAAAGTAGATAGATGGGATTTGAGCTTGTCAAAACGACCTCGACGGGAAATGCTCGTGCAGGTGTGTTAAGTACCGATCATGGGACTATTGAGACTCCTATATTTATGCCTGTCGGGACTCAAGGAACCGTAAAGACCGTGCACTTCAATGAACTGGAGAACCTCCAGGCACAGATCATCTTAGGGAATACCTTTCACCTTTACTTAAGGCCAGGACATGAGCTAATTTCTCGAGCTGGGGGATTGCATCAATTTATCTCTTGGGATAAACCTATGCTAACAGATAGTGGAGGCTTTCAAGTATACTCCCTGAGTGGCATTCGAAAGATTACTGAAGAAGGGGTAAAGTTCCAAAGCCCAGTTGATGGCTCAAGACACTTCTTTTCTCCTGAATATGCCATTGAGATACAGCAACATATTGGAGCAGATATCATAATGGCGTTTGATGAGTGTACGCCGTTTCCATGTGACTATCAATATGCCAAAAGATCTATGCACATGACTCATCGCTGGTTAGATCGTTGCCAGACATACTTTGAGGAGCATCCTGCCGTGCATGACTACAAACAGATTCTTGCTCCCATTGTGCAGGGGAGCACTTATGATGATCTTAGGATAGAGTCAGCCAAGTATATCGCAGATCACAGTGCGGAGGTCAATGCCATCGGTGGCCTTTCGGTAGGGGAACCCGCTCCTATTATGTACGACACTACGGCCTTAGTCTGTGAGCATCTACCTAAACATCAGGCGAGGTACCTCATGGGTGTAGGCACACCAATGAATCTGTTAGAGTGTATAGATCGTGGTATCGATATGTTTGACTGTGTGTTACCCACTCGTAATGCGCGCCACGGCATGCTTTATACGAGTCAAGGTATCATTAACATCAAGAATGCTAAGTGGAAAGAGGATCACAATCCTATCGACGCTGATTTAGACTGCTCTATTAGCAATCGGCATAGCAAAGCATATCTGAGGCATTTATTCATTGTAAAAGAATCGTTGGGCTTACAGATTGCCAGCATTCATAACCTGAGCTTCTTTCTGTGGTTAATGAAAGAGGCGCGTACGCACATACTCAATGACACCTTCCATAACTGGAAACCTAAAATGGTTGAGCAGATGAGCCGAAAGCTCTAACAAAAAAACGCCCACTTAAAAAATGGGCGCCTCAAAACAAAACGAAAAACCAACTTTATCTTTAAAGGATCTCTAGAATCCTCTTATACTCCTTTTCTAAGTTTTACAGGAAACTTAAGCCGCTTCCCTTCTCTAACAATTTCTAAATCAACCGTATCTCCGATCTTCGAGAACTTTAGTGCATCGGATAATTGCTCGAAATCTCGGACCTCCATATTATCTACGCCTATAATAACGTCTCCAATCTCTACACCCGCTGCCTTGGCAGAGCTAAAAGTTCTGCGACCATATCTATCTTGCCCAAAGTCAGCTACAACGACACCATAATCTATACCAGGCTCATAGCCTTCTTCTTCCGCATCATCAATTGGTAAGATATTCACACCGAGCATAGCACGCTGGATATCCCCTCCTGTCTCTTTAATTTCACTTACAACTCGCTGTACAAGATTGGCAGGAATAGCGAACGAATAACCCGCATACACTCCCGTCGGTGAAGATATAGCAGTATTTATACCAATCAGCTCGCCATCAACATTTACTAGTGCTCCTCCACTGTTTCCAGGGTTCACCACAGCATCAGTTTGTATAAACTCTTCAATTGTTTTTTGCCCTTTTATAATATCAAGCTCACGACCCATGGCGCTTATTATTCCCGCAGTAACAGTCGAAGTAAGATTAAAAGGATTACCCACCGCTACGACCCACTGGCCTACCTCAAGGTTATCGCTGTTGGCAAATTTAAGATGAGGTAATTTTTTACCCTCTCCTTCAATTTTAATTACTGCCAGATCTGTACTTGGGTCTGTTCCTAACTTCTGTGCTTGATAGGTCCTACCATCCTCTAAAATGACTTCGATATAATCTGCGAAACCAACCACATGGTTATTAGTCACGATATAGCCATCCTCAGAGATTAATACACCTGATCCAGTACCTGCCTGTGGCCTGGTGCGTGATCTTCGATATCCCCAGAAATCCTCAAATGGATCATAATTATCTCTCTGCTGATAGTCTACATATGCCTTGTTCTGCGCCTTGATGTGAACTACCGCAGGATTGGCTATCTCTGCTGCCGCAACAAAGTTTGTCTGCCTGCTCGTGCTAGCATCATGTTGCTGAATACTCCTAGAGCTATCACTTGTGTCATACTTCTGAGAATCCGAAAATTCATAGATCACCGTATCCTTGTCTAACATCTTGAACGCTCCAACGGCTATAACTCCACCGAGCACTCCAGCTATAATTAATTGCAATATCGTTTTCATTACTTGCTAAATATTAGATTACTCAATTCCCTCTGGCTAAAAGCACATGTCATTTTTAATGTATTATAAGCTTATAGTCCATATGCTTTCTCGCAATCCTGGGTTGCATATAAGAATATGAATATAACCCATTTTTAAGCCGCTTATTACCTCGTTTTCAGTTAAAGCAACGTTAATTCGGACAATCAAATGAGGGAGGAGCACATGGCTCCTCCCCTTTATTCATTAGTGCGTTAGGCCTTTAACTACAGCCGTACTTGCACCAAATACATTGTTCTCTCCATAGCGAGACTTTCCTTGTCTTGCCCACTCCAGTTCTATCTCTAACTCCTTCAGTTTAAGCTGATCCGTTGTCGCCTTGAGCTGTGCCGCTTTAGCTTCATACTGAGCGGCCTCATAGAGAGCCTTTGCTTCAGCTATAGTGGCATTCCCCAGATTCGTTTTTTCCTCTGCCATCTGTGCCGCAAGCTTGTTTTTCTCTATCTGCTCTGCAGTACGCTTTGCCGCTTCCGAAATCTCTTGTGGAATATCCACATCTGTAATCTGTACTCTGGCAAGCTCTAGGTAGAACTCGGTCAACTCCTCAGATAATATCGCCGAGAGTCGCTCTTCAGCTTCTCCACGCTTCGTCAGGTTCAGGTCTACTGCGCCATAATTCGGTATAACTTCTTTACCTGCCGACTTAATAGTCTTTATGAGCTTTGTTTCTACATCTGCAATTTCAGTATGCAGGTAATTCACCTTTCTGGGATTGTACCTAAAATCAACCGAAATCTCTACGCCCGTAGACATGTTATTGAGATCATTAAACTCAAAATCATTAACCACTGTCTGCTCCCGACAGTCATACTCCACCATGTCATCCCACATCCAGTGAAGACCAGTGTTAAGGCCTTCGTCGTAGATCTTAGTCATATTCGTTTCTCCTCCCCATGAGACCTCTACTCCCTTGTGACCCGGCTCTACAGTCGTACACGATATAGTAGCCGCCAATGCTAAAAACATCATTAACTTTTTCATACATATTCGTTTTTATCGTGAGCAATATCTTCTCTCGATCCCTCTTGAGGAGCCGATCGATTGAACACTTTATAGGTAACCCAAAAAACATAAATGATAATGGCGGGTATAACCATCCAGATCAATATTTTCATGATAATAGGTTTTGTTTGA
>CAZDHV010000049.1:0-17231 GCA_964505335.1 uncultured Saprospiraceae bacterium
GCTCACAGCCTTGACATGAAATGTTTAATCAACCTTGTCTTTGTTCTACTATTATCGACTAGTGTCTCAAATGCTCAAGAATCCGCTGCTGATAAAATGGCTAGTGCCATCAAACATGTTATTGATGATCGGCAATCGGTAGGTATAGCAGCGGGGGTAATAAGTGATTCAGCGACGTGGTATTATGGCGCAGGATATCGAGATCTCACGACCAAACAACAATTTACTGAGCATACTATAGCACGGATTGCGTCTATTGCTAAGCCGATGACGGCAATTGCGACTATGCAATTGGTCGAACAAGGCAAATTGAATTTAGATGATCCCATAGGGAAGTATATACCTGAGATAAAGAACAAAAAACTCCTCAGAGCTACGGTGAAGCACTTGTTGCATCAAACATCGGGGGTCAAGGCTTACAAGAATAAAAAAGAAGCGCAAAATACTACGGACTATCCTACGCATCTCGATGCTGCCAAGCTATTTATGAACCGAAAATTGCTCTTTGATCCAGGACAGGGGTATAGATATTCAACGTATAACTACACCCTGTTGTCAGTCATACTCGAGCGAGCCTCAGGACAGCGGTATGAGGCATATATGAAAGAACACGTTTTTGACGTAGCAGGCATGTCTTCTACATCTGTCGAAGTGTTTGGTGATTATCCTGCAGAGAAATCAAGCATCTATAGCGACAACAACGGTGCCTTCGTGCAGGTAACTGATAGTAATCTAAGTGATCGAGTTGCTGGGGGAGGGATTCAGTCCACGGTCCATGACGTTTTGTTATTTGCAAAAGCAGTAAATGATAATCAATTGATTTCCGAAGAATCCTTCAATCTTATGATACAAGATAGCGGGATGAAAAAGAAAGGGAACCCATATGGTATGGGATGGTTCCTATATGGCGAGAGCCAAAATAGTGGACCTATTATAGGTCATACGGGAGGTCAGATCGGGTGTACTGCTATGCTTATCATCATACCTGGTGCTGATGCAGCTACTGTGGTTATCACCAATGTTGTTGGCGTAGTGAGTGTTAATCAACTCACTAATGACTTATTCACAGTCGTTGCGGAACTTAAGCAGTAATTTGTTCTCCTTGTCTTGCTGAATCTGTTTCTTGTTAGAAGCTAAGGTCACAGTTGATTTCGGTTTCATCGATTTCTGCACCCATATGCCGATAGAATTCTTGAGCATTTTTATTCCATTTGGATACTTGCCATTTAACTTTTTTGCACTGCGCAGATTTGGCTTCTTTTATAACTGTATCGAGGAGCTTTTTACCTATGCCCAGATTTCTTGACTTAGTTGTGACATACAAGTCTTCTATATAAAGAGCTTTACCACTCCATGAGGAGTAGGCAGGATAGTAGATCGTGTATCCTATAATGGTAGAGTCGACGAGAGCCACATAACACTTAAAATGCTCACGATCCTGTCTTAATTGTTCGACAGTGTTCGTCATGCTTTTAGGATGTTTTTGAAATTGGGCGAACTCTTTTAATTGGGCTAAAAGAGCTTCAATATCTTTATCCTCTAGCGGTCGGATCTCAATGTTCATTGAAGAAAATTTCACAGAATAAAAAAGCCAAGACGATGATTCGTCTTGGCTTATAAGATTTTATTTAGTTTATTGGTCTAGCCGCAATCAAGTCCATCAAGTGTTGATTGGATATTTCCTATATCGCTTCTGAATTCGTCTAAATCATCAGCAGGAACGCATTCTTCAACGTCGTTAGCCTCATCAATGACATCCTCTAGTAGGTTACTCAACTCGTTGCATTGATCTTGGTTAGTAGGGTCAAATGAAAAAGCCAGGTCAACGGCCTCATTCAACAGTCGCTCCAACTCATTGCCGAATGCTGGATCATCACAGTCCGCGCCACCACATGAAGCTATTGTCAATAGACTCGCAAGAATAATTGAGAAAAATGAAATTCTTTTAATATTCATAGTGTGTTTTTTGCAAAAGTAATTATTTCAATTCATCAGACATCATAATATATGTTAATTAGTATGTATATATACTGAGCTTTAAGACAACTGTAGTTGAACAGTAAGTAAATGTTAATTGTGAGGTTCTTAATATCTACAAGTTTGAGCTCTATTTATCGCTATTTCAGACTCAGATCAGCATGAAATCTAATTCAACTTCTTAGCTATAGTAAACTTGAAGAGGGTGTGACCCTTTGGGCTATTTTCTACCCAAATATCTCCATTATGTAGTGTGACAATACGCTTACAGGTAGATAGGCCAATACCAGAACCTTCTATAGAATAGTTTGGCAGTCGTTTAAAAGGTTCAAAGATTACTTCTCTATGCTTCTCCTCAATTCCGATTCCATTATCCTCTACATAAAACAACCAAGTATCTTCTTGATCCTCATAACCGCAATTTATAATTGGACTTGCTGAGTGATTGAACTTGATACCGTTGTTGATCAGATTATAAAATACTAAACCAATTAGTCGAGGATAAACTCGGATATTTTGTTTTGGGAGGTCTATATTTATTTCGGCCAATTTGGACTCGTCAGCGGACTGAATATCAATAATCTTTTGCGAAACGATTTTTTGTAGATCTACCTCTTCTGCGATCAGATCTTGAGGGCCAGATTGAGCATAACAGAGAATATCATCAATTAAGGTCATCATACGTGATGACGACTGACATATAATGTCAATATACTGCAGTGACTTCTCGTCCAATTTGTCATGCTCCTTTTTTTTCAGAAGCTCAGCAAATGAGCGCATTGTGCGTATTGGATTTTTCAAATCATGAGATGCGGCATAGGTGAATCTCTCTAATTCAATATTAGCCAGCTCCAGATCTCTATTTATATTTTGGAGCTGCAAACTGTAATCGACAAGTGATTTGTTTTTCTCATCAATTTCAATTTGTATTTCTTTAAACTCAGTGATGTCACTAAACCAGCCAATAGTGCCGATAATGTTGTGATCGTCATCATATAATGGAACTTTGGAAGTAGATAGCCATCTTTTTCCGACTCCAGGTAAGGTAAGTACCTCCTCAAAGTTCAATTGCTGTTTGCCCGTCTCGATTATTTCTTGGTCAATTAGCCTAACCGATTCGGCCTCCGCTTTATCGCGATAGATATCGTAGTCTGTCATGCCTACAATATCAGATGCACTGCTGAGACCTACATATTTTGCGACATTCTGATTACAACCAAGAAAGATCGAGTTCAAGTCCTTCCACCATACAAATTGCGGAATTTTCTCGATAAACTGGGTTAGTGCTTTTTCTGTGAGTTTTCTTTCAGCCATTTAATTTAATGGGGTTTGGGACTGATACTAGATCGCAAGATGTAGACAGACTCAAAATCGCTTGATGCAATAATAAAATTAGTATTATTCATCTAAGTTGCCAATGACTAATAGACTATAATGCGCAATTATTCGATCTAAGTAATCCATTTGTGAATACGGGTCGTCGGGAAAATATTTTAAATAGTTCTGCTGATTAAAGATGTTTTCCTAATCATTCTTGATAAAATATCCTTCATTGGAAATGGCGTCCTCACTGACGTATAGCTCTACTTCCTTAAACCATACCTCGGCATAATTACCATCTGCATATTGTTTAGGGATGTCCCCTCCATGAATTTCAGCACCAGAACACCAAACTTGATTCACTTCAGGCGATTTACCATTGGTTTGATTATAGCAACCTTGCTTAAAAAACAAGAACTCCTCTGCGTAAGCATTGCTGCGCTCAACACCATCTTGTCCGATTGGAACAAATAGTCCTTTAGTTTGCTCTGGCATAGCTGATTTATTCGCATAATCAGATTCAATTAAGTTTTTGGTGAAAGTCTTAGTTTCATGTCCCTCGCTTGAAAAAGTGATATGCATATTCCCATCCTTTACCTCAATTACATAATTGAACTCTTCTCCGAGTTCAATGCCATCTGCTGGTTCAGGTGGATATTTATCCACCCCAGTGCCTATGACACTGAAATCATATCCCCAGACAGCTGTTGAATAGTCCCATCGCCCTGAGTTATCATCGCCGGCAGTATTAATTTCATAGTTCCAGAATATGGAACCTTTTTTATGACCAGGAAATTTTTTGTAAAAGATCTTCAAGGGTTCATTTTCGTGGCCATCGGCACTGTGTATCTGACCAATTACGGTCGAGTACGAGGCCGCAACACGAGCATCACCGGTCTTTGAGACATTCTGCACCTTGAGAGTTGCTTCTAATTTGGCAGGTGTCATTGGCGACCATTTTTTTAATTGAGCAAGTTCTGTTCTAGTATTGTTAGATGTGCCGTGTGTGTCACCAGAGTTAGGAGTCTTATAGACTACCCAATCCTTTCCGTCTTGCTTCGCAGTATAAAAGAAGTCCTCGTGTGCATAGTCGATGGCAGGCCCATGATTAGAGCCATCACCCAAAATGAGGTTGAAATCATCGAAAATATCTAGGACATCACTTGCATGCTTCTGCGCTGTGACGGAGTCGTTAGTGGCAGTGCTTTCTGTCACTGGATCTGCAGTTTTCGCACTGTCCTTACAGCTCGTTAAGCTCAGGCACAGAATGGCTAAAAAGCCTACTGCAGTCATGAATGGTTTTACTAATTGCATCTATTGTATTTTTTTACTGTGTTCTAATTACTACGGACTGGATACCGTGTAACATGGCAGGGCAATAATCATGATGTATACTGGCTGCACCTAATTATTGCCAAACCTTTTTAAGAGCTGATCAATCGCACGTCTCTGTGAGGTATAGAACTGGTGATTTTTTGCCTCCTCTAAAGTTTCTACTGCGGCGGTTAGGTCATCCATCTTAATTTGTACTTGGGCCTTGGTGACAAGATACTGTGGTAGTGCCATATAGTCATAGGCCAACGTGGCATAGTGCAATGCGTCTACGAGGTTGTCCTCATCCTCGTAGATGACCATGATGTTTTTTGCTATATCTTCTAATTGATTCGCAATTCTATGTCCATTAGGATGCTGTTTCTGAAAAAATTGTATCGAGGTCGTATCTACCTTTACTTCTTGTTGATTTGGATTTCGACTCATATATTCCTTCATAAGTTGGGCACTTCTCAGATCTGATTTCATTATTTTTTCAGGACTATGAGGTAGAATAAACTCAGCGACAATAGAGTCGGCCAGAGGTTTGTAATGTTCTTTGACTTTATTAAACCTATAGTAATCAAACCGATAGAAATTAAGTTGAGCTACGACTTGGTTTGGCGACATGGTTGAATTTGAAGAGGCTATTATCAAATTGGCTGCGTGCATATAAAGATTATAATCAGCCGTTCTCCTAGCTCTTTCTAATTTGGAGCTTAAGATTCTTTTGATGTTTTTTCTGGCGGTAGCAGTAGATTTTCTAGGGTCTTCATCTGCATGAATGAATTGCTCGATATACTTGAGCTCTAGATCATGGGAAACATTCATTCCCACTAAATTGATATTATCCTTCCATAAGCTTGGGTCATCTCCCAGCTGCTCTATAAAATGAACCAATAGATTGTTCTTGTTAGGGTCCTCGAACTTGGTTAGTCGTGTTAGCACCTGGCGGCTCTCGTCGTACGTAAGCTTGGGAATATCATCTGGATTCAAGGGGTCTTCTTGGAGATACTCCAACACTTCTTCTGTAATCTTTGACAATGCTGCAGCTTCAGTATATCCGATATGCCGTCTGACAAGTTCATGATTTGAGTTCAGAAATAACAGGGTAGGATAAGATTGAACTTCAAATCTTTTGGCCAGATGTGCAAATTTGCCTCCTTCAGCGTCCCACTTGAGTGCAGTAAAGTTTTCATTGACAATTGAGGAAAAGTCGCTATCCTGAAATGTCGTTTTGTCTAACAGTTTGCAAGGGCCACACCATGTAGTATAGACATCTACTAATATTGGTTTTTCTGTTGTTATTTCTTTCAAGGAAGTTTTCTTGAAATCAATTTGGCCAGTTACGCTCGTTATACCCGACAGACCAACTAAACAACTGAAAATGAACCTGAACATCATTTGATATGAATTATGACGGAAAATTAAGCTATTTACTCAATTGCATCCAAGAATGGCTTCATCTCCAGTAGTACAATATCATCACGCTTGCGGAGTTCACGTAGGAACCACCCTTTGTGTCCTGCACCATAGACGATGAGCATTCTCTTACCCTTGTATCTGTGCTTTTCAAGTGCTTTTTCAATATTCCAGTAATGGGCAATATTGATGTTATCCCATCCGCCAAGACCTAACTCTACATTGAATAAGCGATTATATTCTTGCAAGAATACATCTTGGATCTCATCATATTGATCAGTATGGATAAAGTATGGATCATTGACTCTGTTAGTCGCTTGGTATAGAGAGTCAGATTTTCTGTTAGCTTCGGTATATGCCTTCCAATCAGCTGAGCGGCTGGAATCTTGACTAATTGCTCTCAGCTTCTCGGAGCGCTCTTGCGCCATCGGCCTAGTCCACCCAGCGGTAGGAATGATCTCAAAGTCCATTGTTTTAGTCAATGGAAAGATTACATCTGTATACTCCGGAAATCTCATCACCCGGGGTTCTGAAATCGTATCATCACGCATAAATCCATCCATGGCTGCCTGCATCCGATCAGGGGGTATCTCTGCCAACACATAATCTGGTGCAATTTCGCTAAACAGTTGTTCAAGATATGCCGTATGATAGACGCTGTCAGTCAAGTGCCCGCTATGTATCGCACCTAATACTAGGACTTCATTTAGTTTTTTTGTTGGGGCAGGTGAGTCACAACTGAATAGGACAAGTGCGGATAGAATAATCGATAAATAGCCAATTTTGTAGTTCATAGATTGGTGTTTCAGCTTCATTTTAGCGGTTTGTGTGGGATTAAAAAGTCCCTGAATCTACATCCTTAATGAAATTTATAACGGCGGGAAAGAACGTATCTGGATCATCAAACTGTGATAGATGACTGCCATTAGTAGTCACGCTCCTACCGTTTTTTACTTCCGTGGCCATCCACTCCATATACTTGGGGTCCATAGTGTCATACTTGCCTCCTAACATCAGAGTTGGAATGTGCAATTCTGGTAGGCGATCGGAGATATCCCAATTTTTCAATGTGGCATTGCCTGTCATTCCAAACTCGCTATAACCTTGCATATAGATATAGATGTTAGGATTGAGATGATCAAAGAGTAAGTTCACTGACTTGGGCCATTCGTCTAAGGGCATTCGCAAGATATGTTCTGTATAGTAGTGCTGATTAAGCAGTTCGGCATATCTCGGATTGTCAAAGTCATTGTTGGCCTCCATATCCTTAATTTCTTTGAGAACGGCAGGGTCCATCTGAGGACCTAACACCTCGTTGGCATACTTAGTATACTCTGGTGCACTGGCCACCATGTTACACACGATTAGCCCTTTGAGGTTATCCTGATACTTCAGGGCATATTCCATCGCCAAGATCCCTCCCCATGATTGTCCTAATAGGTAGAAGTTGTCTTTGTTAAGGTTTAGTGCTTTACGCACCTGCTCAACCTCCTCAACATAGTGTTCGGTGGTCCACAAGGATTCATCATTTGGTTTGTCACTGTAGTGTGAGTCGAGCTGATCATAGTAGATATACTCTATTTCTTCTTGCGGCAGATAGCCCTCGAAGTTGCCAAATTCTTGATGATTACCTCCTGGACCGCCATGAAGTAATAAAACCCGCATTTTAGGATTGTTGCCGACCCGCTTAGTATAGACTTCGAAGGTTCCAATGCTGGTCTCAATTGGTATCATTTTTACCCCTCCTGTGAGTTGATCATCGCTATTGGAATAGTCAAAATAACTGCTCTTCTTGGTCTGATCTATGTGGTCATGATCTTTACAAGCTATCAGTAGTGACAGGATAAGTATGGCTGTGGTCAAATGTCTCATGGCATTAATATAATTGAATTAGTCATTGTTCAAGCAACAACCGTATGATTGAAGATTTCTATTCTTGTCAAGTACTATCTATTTTCTCACTCTTGAACTGAAAAAATATGTCGAAGAACATATGCAATTGAGTTATAAGACCACAAATCATTGATGGTTTTTGAGGGCATATACGTGGAGAATTACGACGTCACTTAGATAAAAGACTCTGATTTTCCGATTTTAACATATGCCGATTAATCATCAATTGACAGATATTCAGTCGCTTACATAAAGAATAGATTATATATAAAAATTGTCAATTAGACTAGAAAGGTTCACCCTCTTATTTTGGTATTGTATTTGATCCATATTAATAGCATTAATCAACCAGAAAATTATGGACAGCATCAACGGAATTAAGATTTCCATCAAGAAGGGATTAATTGAATCAGAAGGTTCTGATATCGAGGCAGTACTACCTGTTACGGCTCAAAATGTACAGGGTGTCGTCATTAATGAAATCTTGCCAAACCCTAACACTGGGGGGACACCCAGTTTTGACACAGATGGAAATGGCACAGTGAATTTACAAGATGAGTATGTAGAGTTTTTCAATACCACAAGTGCGGACGTTGACATCAGTGGCTGGACGGTATCAGACGGTGTTGGAGAGAGGTTCACTTTTCCTTCTGGCTCTACAATATCGGCTAACGGTCACGTTACACTAGTGGCCAGTTGGGATGGAACATTACCTGCCGACACCTATGAAATTGGTGTTGCTGTTTTAAACGATGGCGGCGATGTGATAGAGTTATCTGATGGAACCAATGTTGCTGTTGCAAGCTATGGTTCTGGCACAGGTGGTGAGAACTTTGGATCAGATATAGATGGATTAAGCATCCAGAGAGCTCCAGATGGAGATATGATCTTTGCTAATAATGAGGCTCCAACTCCAGGGGTGACCAACAATTGTTTTCTCGCCGGTACAAGAATACTTACTGCTCATGGCGAACAGCTCATCGAGAACCTTCAAGAAGGTGAACGGATTAAAACTCATGATGGCGCTCTTAAAACTATCAAGTGGCTCTGTATCCAGACCATTAATATTAAACACCCTGTTGATCCATTAAGAAGAAATCCCGTCTGTATTAAAAAGGGAAGTTTAGGACATGATTTTCCTAAGTCTGACCTATACACATCTCCAGGTCACGCCATGTTCGTTGACGGTCTTCTGATCAATGCGGGTGCATTAGTCAATGGGGTGAACATTATATCAACACAGCCAAAAGAAGATTTTAAATATTATCATATTGAACTCGACAGTCATGAGCTGATCATCGCAGAAGGCTGCCCTACTGAGAGCTACCTACCGCAACATGAGAACAGGTCTGACTATGATAATGCAGAAGAGTTTAACGCACGCTATCCAGAAGGTAGTAAGTTGATGCTCTGGCCGATGCCATATCCTCGGATCTCAGCTACTTCAAAAGTGCCACTGGCCATAAAAAACAAGATTATCGCAAGAGGGGATCAAGAGCATAAGGAAGTAGCTTAAAGTATAACACCTTTTTTGTCCTTTTGAACTGTAGATATGGTGTAATGTTCGACGCTACAGTAAGTCAAATTTTCCTTCCTAGAGTTGTTTTTCTGCTCAAACCAATGTCCACACATTCCTGCCGGATACTTTAACATATTTTGACGATGTTTAATATAGCTGACAATCAATTGATTATAGATATTTTAATGTAAATATTAATTGGTTTAATTCGTAATTACCATTCTGCTTTTTAAATTTGGTATCTACTTTGTGTATTACTTAGTTAGATCAAAATCGGTATGGACGATATACATGGAACGAATAAGTCAGTTAACGAAGATTTAGCTACTTCTTCAATCTCTAATGAAGCTGATGTTCCTGTGTTTACAACTTCGCTCGGAGGAATTACTGTAAATGAGATTCTTCCAGCTCCCACTACTTCAGCTGGAGATGAATTTGTAGAGCTCTTTAATACGACTGGTGCACCTATTGATATATCCGGATGGTCGCTCCAAGATGAAGGTATTGGAACATGGGCTGGGCCATTTCCAGCTGGGACTGTAATACCAGCGGGTGGATTCCTCGAAGTGCCAAATCCAGGTGGCTCAGGTATCATAAATAATGGAGGAGATGCAGTCTACTTGGTAGATGATATGGGCAACTTTGTCACATTCACGTTTAATGGATTCATGCCTGATCCGACAGATGCATCATTGACTTTGGGCGGAACTAACATGGGTACGGAGAGTTTAGGGAGTGAGTTACCCGGTCTTTCAATTCAGCGTGACCCAGATGGTAGTATGACCTTTGCTAATGATCAACCAGCGACTCCAGGAGCAACCAATACGTGCTTTCTTGCTCATACATGCATCTTGACTGCCAAAGGCTATAAGGAGATAGAGACTCTTAAGGTTGGAGATCAGCTCAGAACGAATGATGGAGAACTAAAACCCGTTAAATGGGTGAGCATCCAAACAATAAACATCGATCAACCAGTCAATCCATCAAGGAGAAATCCGGTCTGCTTCAAACGAGGAAGCCTAGGACACAATCTTCCCAAGAGAGACCTTTATACCTCTCCAGATCATGCGATGTATGTCGATGGACTTCTGATTAATGCAGGAGCGTTAGTTAATGGCTTGAATATTATTTCTACCCTGCCAACAGAGGACTTCAAGTATTATCATATTGAGTTGGATGCACACGAGCTGATTATTGCCGAAGGCTGTCCAACTGAAAGCTATTTGCCTCAAAATGAACAGAGAGCGGACTATGATAATGCGGCTGAGTTCAATGAGCTATATCCTAATGGTAATAAACTGATGCTCTGGCCTATGCCATATGCTCGCATTTCTTCTACGTTTAAGGTCCCGGCGGCTATCCAAAGCAGAATCGTTGAGCGTTCGAAAACGAACAAGCGGAATTGCGCATAAACCATCTTCTTTATTGGTTTTTTCTCCTCAGTTTCAACTGGATCTCAATTCTAAATCAGCCTATCATATTATTCACTTGAGACAGATTCAGCACTTACATTTCTGAAAAACCATTGAGCATACTTCAGAATTTTACCAGACGATTGGGCTCTCTGAAATATTGAGGTAGAATTGAGAATTATCCCAAACTTCTTTTTGTTATTGATCTCATACGACACTGTGGTTACTGAGAATCTCCTACTCAGACTTAGTTCATTCTTAACATATACTTGGTGGATATCTATTCTGCGCTTTTTATCGAAAATTTGACCTATCCATACATTCCTCCCTTCAAGTTCAACATCCACAGAGTTGGTCATTAAGAGGTTAGAGCAAAACGCAAAGAAAAGAATAGCGAGCAGGGATAATATGCCCCAAAAAGTAACGGGCCCTTCTAACAATTCAAATATCATTTTAGCCATATATATGGCAGCACCTGCAAAGCAAACTACCGCAGTAATTTTACTTGATAATGCAGATAGTTGTATGCTCCTCCCATTTTTGAGGTATCGATCAATTGTGCCAATGTTCTTCAAAATATGATTGGTCTGTTGTGTAGAATTAGTGTTAAGTCATTTATATGAATGCTTTCGCCCCTGCCCGTGAATAGTAGCCAAACATCAGCTATCATACTCCATCCCTTGTGTCATAAATCCTTTGACAATAAGCCCTATTCCTATTATGGGTAAGACATAAAAGAGACGATCCGTTGTAAACAACAATACTCCACTTAAAACAATTAGCGCAATACCTCCACCTATATTTAACATACGGCCGGTTCCACTATTATCCTGTTTTACTTGCAGCAAGTTACTGATGTGATTTTCTGCAGCAACTTCAGATAAAAATCTAGTGTCGACCTGTGCATATACATCTTCAGCAGACTCTCCCGATTTAATAAGCTTGGTGATTTTTCTCTTTTCCTGAACGGCTAGAGCTCGTGACTCTTGTAATATTAGCGTGTCCAGTATGTCACGATCTACTAATTCAAAGGCTTTATCTCCGTGTATAGCTTGGCCATTGATGAGATATTCTCTGATTTTTGGTTGATATTTTTCTCCCAGGAATTTTCGAGCACTAACGAGTACTTCTTGGATATCTTTCTGATATAATCCTTCCGATTCCAGAGAAGACTTTATGGTATCGATGCTAACTTTCTGTTCTAATTGATCTGCTACTACTTTAGCGTGCGCAATTTTCTCCTTGTATTTCATTTTTGGATTTGATAATGATGTTAAGCTAATAATTATATAGCGTTTATATTTACTATCACTGCATGATATTATGTACTGTAAAGTTTATTTAGAGATTATGAGGTTCTACCTTTTGTTGTATTCCGCCATTCTATTCAGTTTCCCTTTGAAAAGTCAATCATGGGTGTCAGAACATGTCATGAGTGCTGACAGCGCCATTGGTATATCCGTAGATTATACAGTTGATGATATCGCTTGGCTATCGGGCTATTGGGTCGGAACAGGACTGGGAGGAGAGGTAGAAGAACTCTGGAGCAAACCTAAGAATGGCAAGATGATTTGCGCATTCAGATTTGATGATGGTAAAGATCTTGTGTTTACCGAGCATGTAACTATGACGAATACTGATAAGGGTGTAAGCATGCTTGTGAAACACTTTTCTGTGGACTTTACAGCTTGGGAGGAGCCAGCTGAATTCGTAGAGTTCCCACTAATCAAACTTGATGGTACATCTGCATACTATGACGGTTGTACCATCATCAGAACGGATGATCACCTAGAAATCTATGTCATGATTGACCATGATGGTGTGGTCAGTGAGGAGCAGTTTTCGTATGATCTGAAGAAGTTATAGCCTGTTCTTATCTATCCTGTTGGGGTTAAAGCTCGAATGATAGTTTCATCAAGCAGTAGAGGCGAATTTCTAACTTCTCGTCTTTCTTCTCTGTCTAGAAACTCATGTTCTCTGCCAAACAAACATTACGAAAGCCAAAATCGGCTTCTAACATTTGAGAATAAACATTGATGTAATCTTCAAATGTCAAGGTCGGTTCTTACATTACTAGTGACAATTTGTTTGGGGCCAGAGCGATATCTCATATTCACACCTTGTAATCAAAATGAACCTCATGCAGAAGATAAGTAGAAAGCAAGCTCGATATGTTTATTAATTAGATAAGCGCATATGATTCCCAGATGAATAACTAAACCTGCGATCACAATAGACTCTTGAATTTTATTTCCCATTCTGATAATTTTTCCGTCTTTTTATGCGCTCATGATGATTTCATCATTTATTAAATCATATTTATCATGTCCGTACTAATTCAAGAAGAAGTTAAGAACACGCTGAGGCACGACTGGACCAAGGAGGAGATCGCTAAGATATATCATCGTCCATTGCTTGAGTTAGTATTCGAGGCATCACAAGTGCATAAACGATATCACAAAATAGGGGAGGTACAAGTCAGCAGTCTAGTATCAGTCAAGACTGGAGGTTGCCCTGAGGACTGTGCCTACTGTCCACAGGCTGCACGGTATCATACGGATATCAAGGTCCATAAACTGATGGAAGTGGACGAGGTGGTCAAGAAAGCCATCAATGCCCAAGCTCAAGGTGTATCTCGGATGTGCCTAGGAGCCGCATGGAGAGAGGTACGGGATAACTCGGATTTTGATAAGGTATGCGAGATGGTACGTGCCGTTAATGATATGGGCATGGAAGTGTGCTGCACTCTGGGTATGCTTACCGAGAACCAAGCTAAGAAGCTGGCAGATGCCGGTCTCTATGCCTATAACCATAATGTGGATACCTCGGAGGAACATTATGGAGACATTATCACCACACGTACTTATGATGATCGACTCAATACCATTCAAAATGTGCGCAAAGCAAAATTAACGGTATGTTCAGGCGGGATCATTGGGATGGGGGAGACTCACGAGGACCGTATAGGTATGCTGTTAACCCTGTCTACATTGGACAAACACCCTGAGTCTGTACCTGTTAATGCATTGGTGGCAGTACCAGGGACACCATTGGGAGATCAGAAGAAGATCCCTTTCTATGATTTGGTACGGATGATTGCAACAGCACGCATCATAATGCCGAAGTCTGTCGTCCGGTTATCAGCTGGTCGGATGGACTTGTCAATGTCTTCACAGGCGATGTGTTTTATGGCAGGCGCCAATTCGATATTCGCTGGAGACAAGTTATTGACTACACCTAATCCAGACTACCAAAATGACGAAGAGATGTTTAAGGAGTTGGGCTTAACACCCAGAGCTGCTTTTCAAGCAGATCGGTCATAAACTATGCTGAAGGCCCTATATAAAAGGGAATTAGTTTTCTATGCTCTAAGCCTAAAATCTATAAATACTCGTCCACATTGACGCTCAGCTGGAGATTGAGAGAAGATATATTCCATTACTCCCTTTTCGGCGAGATCTATGAGGTGAGCATCAGTAGTAGTGCTTCCTACCTGTGTATAGTTTGCAGAGATCACCTTGCCTGATCCGTCTACACATATTTTTACGACTACACGACCTTCCTTCTGAGTGTTATCAACGATGTTCGGTTTTTTTAGCACCTGTCGACTGCTGATGTCATCAGATAGGCCAGTATCAGATGATGTTACCAGATTAGCTTGGCTCTCAGATTGTTTAGCAGCTTCAGCAGCTGCCTTTTCAGCGGCATCGGCTTTCTTTTTAGAGTCTTTGATCAGATTATCAAAGAAGCTTTTGCTTTCAGCTTTCTCTGCTTCTTTTTTGGCCTTCTCGGCTTCAGCTTTAGCTCGCTCGGCTTCCTTCTTCGCCTCGGCCAGCGCCTTCTGTTGCCGCTCCTTAGCCAATCGTTCTGCTGCCCGAATTTTTTCTTGGTCAACATGAGCAGTAGACTTTACATCAGCTTTTGGAGCGGCTTCAGACGGTTTAGGTTGCTCCTGTTGTTTTTGGGATTGTTTAGGAGCTTCCTTTGGTATTTGAGCCTTGATTGGTTGAGGAACAGTTTTCTTTTCAGTTTTTATAGGTTCACTTTTTTGAGGTTGTGGTTTAGATGTGGGTTTGTTTAGTTCTGTACGATTAGTGAAATCCACTACGATTACATGCTCTACTGGAGCAGGGGATGTATCTGGTGTCCATCTTACAAATAATAGCAGTGCGAGAATCGCTGCTATGTGGAGCATTAAGCTGTACAGGTACTTTTTCATAAGTCTATCCTCAATTTCTTACTGATTAACAGTCATTTAGACTTTACGAAAAATTATAATACAAGAGTTGTGCCGATTTTAACAATATGTAGAGGAAAGTGGATAGAGATTAAAATTTTATGGATAGAGACGATAAGCGAACTGCTCATATATTGTTAAGTTCATAGAAGACGCCTTTAGATGTGTCGAGGGAGAGCCTGGGCCACAAGGGCCCACAAAGTGCAGATGGACCCATTGGCTCTTCAGGACCGCAATGTCCTATAGGTTGAGTTGGAGATCCCGGTGATCCAGGTCCCATCGTTCAAGCAGGTCCGCAGGGCCTAATGGGGTAGGTGGCCTTGATTTGCTCATAGCAACATCAGTGATACCCGACGAACCTAATGATGGCGCCTTATATATGTATGATGGGACTAATCGTCAGGACGGTGCAATCGGATTGAGATTGTACGATGGAGCAGGTTGGATGGACTTGTAATTGTCGAAGGGAGGGACAATTGAAAAACATGCAAAAAGTTAATTATACCATACCTTGGACTTTTTTGCACAATCGTGCATATGCCCGGGCATTAATATAATACTGAATAATTCATTAAAAATACTCAGATGAAATGAAGAAAAGACTGATCTTATTACTAATCCTATTTTGGAGTTGTGGTCTTACGGACAATTTGAAAGAACAGATTGCCATAGAAGTTGAAAACTTGATATCTATTGATTTGCAACGAGATTTTTTAACAACTATTGGAGAGTTAGATCAAGAGGTGCGTCATCATGAAACGAGAATGCTTCAACAGTTCGGTTATCGTAGTAAGGAACATAAGGAAGCACTAAGGGAGTTAAGAAGAATTGACAGAAGGAATCTGTTGAAAGTAGAAGCTTACTTAGAGAAGTATGGTTATCCAAAGATTAACGATCACGGCGAAAGAGCTTGTGGTGTACCTTGGTTAGTAATTCATCATGCTCCAGGTGGAATTAAACCAAGGAAAAGAAATTTTAAATACATTTTTAGCGCTTATCGAAATGGGGATATTGGTGACGGGGAGCTCACTTTTTATTTGAATAGGATGTATGATAAGAAATTTGGAAAGCGAATTGAATGGTCTCGTCCTTTTAAGGTTGAGGAAGAACTAGATACGCTATATACCGCATTGAATCTCTGGTCTATAGTGAATGAATTGGATGTAGAGTAGTTAGCTTGTCTCATTAGGAAGTTTAGGATCCTTTAAGTTCTATCTATTTTTACGCTTGAGACAATAGTTCCTAATTGGAGGAGAATTAGCTTGATGGGCCTTCCAAGTGAATGAGTAACTTACGAAGGAAGGGTAGCAAGCGGACCTGGAATGTTTGTCTGATTGTGATATTCCGTCCTATATATCTTGACTAATGAAAAGAAGCTCCTAAATATTCTGCTTAGCCTCTATTTTTGGGCTTCTATTCTTTCAGTCTTGCAGTGATCCTCACATGGATTTTGAAGTAACAAAGAATACTGATGATTTGATAGATAGCATTAGAATTTCGACTACAGAAAGAGAAAGCCTTCAAATCATCGAACTGAATAATTGCAACAAGTTTAACTACAGGCTGGACATGGAATTTCTCCCTGAGGTTGATGGTAGTTATGTCTTTACATGTACGAGAAATGGAAAAAGGGAAACAGAGTACTTTGGATACTATACCAATGGTTACCCATTAAATGATGGTTATAGAATAATTATCACCAATGACGAGCCTATAATTACAGAATATTAACCCGCAGACTTACTATGGATCCGTCAATATCGTCTCTACACCATATCTGAAGGCAATATCCATGATGGCTACAACATATTGGTTGGGTACTCGAGGATCTGGAGACAAGGTCATACTCACAGGACGACCTTTTTTGCCGAGTTCTAAGATTGCTTTTTCTATTCGATTAATAGAGACTTTTTGTCCACCGATCCAGTAAGAGCCATCTCGCTTAATCGCAATGTTAGTTGGGGGAGCTTTTAGTTCTGTGTTGTTTTTAGACTTTCCTGGCAGCTTCAGGTTGAGTGCGTTAGGAACCACCATTGATGAAGTCAACATGAAGAATATCAACAATAGGAAGATGATGTCCGTCAATGACGACATGTTGAATTCTGCGTTTGCTTTAGATCTTTTCTTAAGTCCCATGATT
>CAZDHV010000050.1:0-2127 GCA_964505335.1 uncultured Saprospiraceae bacterium
AAAAAGAATATACTTTTGTACCGTGAGAAAATTTGGACACATCAACAGACCATCAGTAAGGCGCTGCAACAGGCGTAGGACCACTCGGTCCTAAATATCATTTCTCTCAAGCGGGGTGTCGTAACCTTCGTCACATAACTTTAATTTCCTTTTACTTTTTTTCTAACTACATGAATAACAACGTAACCATTCGGGTCGCTAACGCCCAAGACATCATACATAGCAAGACTATCTCTGACTGGTATGAGGTCTCTTCTAAAGAAAGAGGCACTGGTATTGCCACTAGATCACCAGAATATCTTGAAGAGAAGATCAAGAGTGGTAATGCTATCATAGCCTACGTCGGGGATCAACTTGCAGGTTTCTGCTATGTGGAGGTGTTTAGCTCAGGAGAATATGTCTCCAACTCTGGACTAATAGTAACCCATGAATATAGAGGAAGAGGCCTTGCTAAGAAGATCAAGCAAGTCGCATTTAACCATGCCAAAGACTCTAACCCTGATGCCAAAGTATTCGGTATTACCACGAGCGATATCGTGATGAATATCAACAGTGATCTAGGCTATAGACCCGCATCATTTAACCAGCTGACTTCAGATGAAGAGTTCTGGAAGGGATGTAGCAGCTGTCCAAATTATGATATCCTAACAAGAAATGACAAGAAAATGTGCCTTTGCACAGCAATGGTGGCACCTTCAAAAAATAACGACATGAAAAAAGACTTAATACTAGCCTATAGCGGCGGTCTCGACACTTCGTACTGCATCCTTCATCTCAAAGAAGAAGGTTATAACATCCATGCGGTAAATGTGAATACTGGAGGATTTTCGGAACAGGAAATAGAAGAACTCCGAGAGCGAGCACTTTCTATGGGCGCAGCATCATTTAAAAGCATCAATAACGAGCAAGATTACTATGCCAAGTGCGTCCGCTACCTCATCTATGGAAACATCCTCCGCAATAACACTTATCCCCTATCAGTAAGTAGTGAGCGTGCATTTCAAGCTATAGCCATCTTAGACTATGCTGTTGAAAAAGGTTACAAGTATGTAGCACATGGTAGCACTGGAGCCGGCAACGACCAGATAAGATTTGATACCGTATTCGAGAGCTTGGCGGGTGATATAGAAGTAATCACACCGATAAGGGATCAGAAGCTTTCGCGGCAAGAAGAGATTGACTTCATCAATGCCAAAGGATTTGACTGGAAGTCAGAAAAGAAAGATTACTCTATCAACCAAGGCCTATGGGGCACCAGTATTGGAGGTAAAGAGACTTTAGGCTCACGAGAGACACTACCCGAGAATGCATATCTCCATCATTGCGAAACAGAAGAACCCACTGAAATCAGCATCACTTTCAGTAAGGGTCAGCCTATCGCGCTTAATGGTCAGAGGGCTGATACACCCATTGCCCTCATCAAAGAAATCAACAAGCTTGGAAACCAGTATGCTATCGGTCGAGATATGCATGTCGGTGATACCATCATCGGTATAAAGGGCCGAGTTGGATTTGAAGCTCCTGGGGCCCTGATGATTATTAAGGCACATCACCTACTTGAGAAGCATACCTTGAGCAAGTGGCAGACCTACTGGAAGGAGCAACTCGCCAACTGGTACGGCATGTTCCTACACGAGGGCAAGTATTTCGAACCGGTAATGAGAAATATCGAAGGCTTCCTCACAGATAGTCAGGATGCCGTCAATGGTACGGTCTTCATCAAATTATCGCCATATCGGTTTGAACTCATTGGGATCGAGTCAGAAAACGACCTCATGAATAGCTCATTTGGGCAGTATGGGGAGATGAATAATGCATGGACGGGAGAGGACGCCAAAGGCTTCACAAAAATCTTCTCGAATGCCAATAAGATATATTACGCAGTCAATAAAGATCAATCGCCACTATGATACAAGCAGGAATAGTCGGTGGGGCAGGATATGTAGGCGGTGAAGTGATTCGCTTAATCCTCAACCATCCAAAAATTGATATCAAGTATGTGTCCAGTCGAAGTCAGGCCGGCAAAGCCCTTCATGAAGTTCATCGAGATCTACTCGGTAGTACCGAGCTCTCCTTCAGCGATAGCTATGATACAGATGTAGATGTACTCATACTCTGTATGGGTCA
>CAZDHV010000050.1:2227-11836 GCA_964505335.1 uncultured Saprospiraceae bacterium
CATTTGATCAGGAGATTAACTTCATCCCCATGCGTGGGGACTTCACAAGAGGCATTTTCGCAAGTGTATATTTTGACAGTGATCTTAGCGAAGCAGATGCCATCAAACTATACAAAGAATATTATGCCGAATCACCATTTGTACATGTGAGTAATGCCCCCATAAGCGTCAAAGACGTCGTTAACACCAACAATGGATATCTCTATATAGCAAAGCATGGTGGCAAGCTCAGAATAGAAAGCGCCATAGACAATCTACAGAAAGGAGCCGCAGGTCAGGCTATACAGAATCTTAACTTGGTGATGGGTTTTCCTGAGGACATGGGTCTGAGAATGAAGCCAAGTGCATTTTAACCTAACAAAGACAGCCCTATGAATATCTACGACGTATATAGTTTCTTTCCCGTTGCTCCAGTCAGAGGACAGGGTCCTTATGTCTATGATGCCAAGGGCCAGAAATACTTGGATTTTTATGGTGGTCACGCAGTGATAAGCATTGGCCATAGTCATCCACACTATGTGAAGACGCTGTCGGAGCAGCTACAGCAGATCGGATTCTACTCTAACTCTGTAGAGAACCCGCTGCAGATCGAACTTGCGGATAAATTAGAAGCAGCAGCAGGAATATCGGGATATGATATCTTCTATATCAATAGTGGTGCAGAAGCTAATGACAATGCGCTCAAACTGGCATCCTTTTACAATGGTAGATCGAAGGTTATTGCTCTTGAGAATAGCTTTCATGGTAGAACTTCTGCAGCGATAAATGTCACTCATACCGGTATAAAGCATCAAGCACCAATCAACCATGGAGTTGAAGCAACTTACCTCCACTATCAAGATACTGAAGGCATAATCAATGAAATAAAAAAAGGAGATGCAGCAGCTATCATCATCGAAGCCATCCAAGGAGTCGGCGGACTCGATGATATCAGCGCAGAAACCCTTGTAGCAATAAGAGCAGCATGTGATCAAACCGATACCATTATGATATTGGATGAGATTCAATCAGGATATGGACGTTCTGGTCATTTTTTCGCCTATCAGATCGCGGATATCAAACCAGATATCATCACCACGGCAAAAGGCATGGGGAACGGGTTCCCTATTGCATCCGTACTTATCGATAGTGACAAAATACCTGCCGCTAAAGGTCGCTTAGGAACAACCTATGGCGGAAACTACCTCGCATGTGCGGCAGGAATAGCAGTGTTAGACGTCATCAAAAGCGATAAGTTAGTCGAAAACGCTCAACGTTGTGGAGTACGGTTAGTCGAGATCCTCAAGAATATCCCAGCCGTAAAAACCATAAAAGGTCGTGGCTTAATGGTTGGGGCAGAATTTGACTTTCCTGTAGCCGCCATGCGTAAGTCTATGGTCTTAGATCATTTCCTATTCACTGGCAGTTCTGTGAATCCCAATCTGCTTCGGATACTTCCACCACTAAATATCAACGCCGGTCATCTTGAGGAATTTGAACAGAAGCTCACTTCAGCTATCAACACACATCTAAGTCATACATCATGAAACACTTCTACTCCGCAGAGAGCCCTACTAATCTAAATCAGCTACTCCAGACAGCTACAGAACTGAAGAAGAACCCTACCCAACATATCAGACTGGGAGAAGGTAAACTCATGGTGCTTTTATTCTTCAATGCCAGCCTCAGAACTAAGCTGAGCACCCAGAAAGCCGCTATGAATCTCGGCATGCAAGTGATCAGCATGGATATGAAAGACAGTTGGGCGTGGGAATTTGAAGATGGTGTAACGATGAGATTTGATAAAGCGGAGCATGTCAAAGAAGCCGCTAATGTCATCTGCCGATATGCAGATATTATAGCTATAAGGTCTTTTCCCAGTCTCACGGATCAGGAAGCAGACTATCAAGATCAGGTGCTAAATAATTTCATGAAGTATAGCACCAAGCCGGTCATCAATCTAGAGTCAGCCATTAGGCACCCACTGCAGTCATTCGCAGATCTGCTGACCATAAAAGAGCATGTAAAAAAGGGAAAGCCGAAAATAGTGCTGAGCTGGGCACCGCACCCAAAAGCATTGCCTCAGGCCGTATCTAACTCATTTTTAGAGTGGATGCATCGTGCTGGTCATCAAGTGACCGTGACGCACCCAGAAGGCTATGAACTACACCCTGACTTCATGTCTGGACATACGGTTGAGTACAATCAAGAACGTGCATTTCAGGATGCAGATGTGGTTTATGTGAAGAACTGGTCACCGCTAAGTGCATATGGACAAGTAGCGAATCAATCGCCAGAGTGGATGATCACCAAAGCGAAGCTCGACTTAACTAATGATGCAAAACTGATGCACTGCCTACCCGTGCGTAGGAACGTAGTTATCGCCGATGATGCTATGGATAGTGCTCATTCTGCGATATATGACTTGGCAGAGAATCGTTTACATACTGCACAAGCAGTGATTTATAGTTTGTTAAATGGACAACTCTAATCATGACACAATTACATGTCATTAAAATCGGAGGCAAACTTATTAATGATGAGTTGGAGCTGGACAAATTGCTCACAGCCTTCTCTCATCTGAGTGGACCAAAGATTCTTATCCATGGCGGTGGCAGGAAGGCTACAGAACTATCTAAGCAGATGGGGCTCGAAGTAAAGATGATAGACGGTCGGCGCATCACTGACAGGGAGACTCTCGATGTAGCTGTGATGGTATATGCTGGACTTATCAATAAGCAAATTGTTGCACAGTTACAGACTAAAAACACTTTGGCCATTGGCTTATGTGGTGCAGATGGCAACATCATTCATGCTCACAAGAGGCCAGTTGTCGATATTGACTATGGCTACGTTGGTGACATCGAGCATGTTGCAGGCAATAGAATCAACAAGTTGCTCTTGGCCGGATTCTGCCCAGTATTTTGTGCCATATCACATGATCAACAAGGTCAGCTCCTTAACACCAATGCTGACACGATAGCTTCAGTGGTTGCGCAGAGCATGGCACGTAGCTATGAAGTGTCTTTGAAGTATTGCTTTGAGTATTCTGGGGTACTACATAATATCAATAATCCAAGTCACACCATATCAGATATCACAGTGGAGCAACTTGATCAAATGAAGGAAGATGGAACAATCAATGCTGGAATGATTCCAAAACTATCCAATGGTATGGATGCGCTTCGAGGAGGGGTACATCAAGTAGCCATTTGCGGCATAGACAACTTGGTAGACCTAAATAATGCAACACTGTTAAGCGTCTGATCATGAAGAAACTTATAGCCGAAGCAGTAGATCTATTACGCTCGATGATCCAGGTACAGACATTCTCTGGGGAAGAAGGCCCGACAGCAGAACTCATATCAGCCTATCTTAACTCTAAAGGCATATCAACCGAAAGACTCCACAATAACATAGTCGCTCGGAGCAAGCAATGGAAGGACGAGTTGCCAACTATCATTCTCAATTCTCATCACGATACCGTGAAGATTAATAGCGGCTGGACACAAGATCCGTTTGGTGCGGAGGTCATAGGAGAAAAGCTATATGGTAGAGGCAGTAATGATGCCGGAGGCCCTCTGGTCTCTCTAATAGCCACATTTATCCACTATTACGATCAATCGCTACCATACAACTTAATGCTCATCGCATCCGGTGAAGAAGAGAATTTCGGACCAAATGGAGTCTCATCAGTCTTAGAAAATCTGGACTTCGATCCGGCACTTGGTATCATCGGTGAGCCTACACAGATGCGATTAGCCATTGCTGAGAAAGGTCTCATAGTAATAGACGGTACTACAACCGGCAAAGCTGGACATGCTGCTCGCAACACAGGAATCAACGCACTCTATCTCGCCACAGAAGACATCAACTGGATCAAGTCATATGAATGGACCAAAGTCTCTACCGTCCTTGGGCCAGTAAAAACAACGGTTACCCAAATAGAATCGGGGAGCCAGCATAATGTCATTCCTGATAGCTGCACCTATGTCATTGACTGCCGTGTCAATGAGCATTACACCCTGCAACAAGTACTCGACATCTTGAATGAAGGCACCCATGCTGAACTAATACCGCGGTCACTCCGATGGCATCCTTCTGGGATCAATGAGCAGCATCCAGTAGTCACCCAAGGAAAGCGAATAGGCCGTGCCGTGACAGGCTCACCTACCCTATCGGATCAGGTACACTTTAAGTGCCCTACCATAAAGGTCGGACCAGGAAAGTCAGAGCGATCCCATACTGCTGACGAGTTTATCATGCTCAGCGAAATTGAAGAAGGAATAAACATATATATTGATTTACTGAAAGGATTGGAGATATGAAGCTTTGGGACAAGGGATATAATATAGATGATCGAATAGAGCGGTTTACTACTGGTCGTGATCGTGAACTTGATATTGATCTGGCGCCATACGACGTACAAGGGTCTATGGCTCATGCTAATATGCTATCCCAAATAGGTCTCCTGACAACCGAGGAGAATGCTCAGCTACAAGCAGAACTGAAAAATATCGCTCAAGAAATTGCCGATGGCCAGTTCACCATCCAAGATGGAATTGAAGATGTCCACAGCCAGGTAGAGCTCATGCTCACTCAGCGCCTCGGTGATGTTGGCAAGAAGATACATCTGGGCCGCAGCAGAAATGATCAGGTTTTGTTGGACCTAAGATTGTTTTTCAGAGCGCAGCTCACAGAACTTGGCATACTCACGACTCAATTAATCGAATTATTACTCGATACTGCTGCTCAACACAAGGAATCACTTATTCCAGGTTATACCCATATGCAGATTGGTATGGTATCCTCTTTTGGTATGTGGTTTAGTGGATATGCGGAGGCATTACTCGACGATCTAGAGTACATGCAATCAACGAGGAAGAGTATTAATAGAAATCCTCTTGGCACAGCAGCAGGATATGGATCGTCGATCCCATTGGACAGACAACATACCACTGATGCCTTGAAGTTCGAAGGACTATGTATCAATCCGATCAACTCACAGATAGGTCGAGGAAAGACAGAGCTATTAGTAGCCAATGCGATTAGCACCATTGCACTCAGCATCAATAAGATGGCTATGGACATCTGTATGTTTTCCAATGAAAACTACGGGTTCTTATCGCTTCCCAAGGAATTCACCACTGGATCTTCTATTATGCCGCATAAGAAGAATCCCGATGTATTTGAATTGATCCGAGCTAAGTGCAACACACTTATATCGGTACCAGGTCAGCTGGCAATGATGTTAAGTAACTTGCCATCTGGATACCACCGAGATTTTCAATTGCAGAAGGAGTTGATCTTTCCAGCTATTGAAGACTTAAAGGAAATACTTGGCTTAATCATCCATTGCATCCCTAATATGATTATTAGAGAGACGCAAGTTTATGACGACAAGTATCAATATCTATTCAGCGTGGAATTGGTGAATCAGTATGTGTTAGAAGGAATGTCATTTAGAGATGCTTATAAAAAGGTAGGTTTACAAATAGAAGCAGGCAAATTTGAGGCTCCCAAGGAGCTGAATCATACACATATAGGTAGTTTGGGTAATTTAGGCATAGAACTTATGAAACAACGCTTAGATAAATTGAATAATCAATATACACCATGGAAGTAACTGTAAAAAGAATAGACGACGCCTACAAGATGGAGGCTACTAATGAGACTGGAGAGGTTCTCCATATGGATGGTAGTAAGGCATTAGGAGCAAGTGAGTCCGCATTTAGGCCAATGCAATTGTTGCTAACCAGCTTGGGAGGATGCAGCGCAATCGACATCATTAATGTTCTTACGAGAGGAAGACAACGGATTGATTCATTTGAAATGAAATTGACCGGCGATCGAGCTGATGGAACTCCGTCGCCATTCAATACGATGAATGTTCACTTCATAATTAAAGGCAAGATCAAGGAAGGAAAACTGATTAAAGCAATAGAACTGGCAGAGACTAAGTATTGCAGCGTCTACTTTTCTCTTAATCCAGAGATAGATATCAGATATAGCTATGATCTCGAGTCAGTAGAATAATACATCTTTGCGCCCCCAAGAATTCTCAACGTCATCAATGAAGGATAGCAGCAAAAGCATAAGGATCCAAACGGATCAAACAGAATATCGTGAACATAGTGTTCCGCTATTTCTGACCTCAAGCTTCATGTATCACGATGCTGAGCATGCTGCAACTATGTTCAGAGGAGAGGGAGAAGGCAATATTTACTCAAGATTTACCAACCCCAATACCACAGAACTTGTTGATAAGGTTTGTGCATTAGAACAGGCCGCAGCAGGTGTGGCTACTGCCTCAGGCATGTCTGCAATCTATAATACGCTCGTGGCTCATCTGGTCGCAGGTGACGAAGTTGTAGCCTCTAATTCTCTCTTCGGAAACACGACATACATCTTAAAGCATATCCTTCCGAACTGGGGCATCAGTTGTCGCTTCGTCGCATTGACAGATCAAGAAGGTTGGAAAGCAGCCATAACTGACAAGACTAAGATGGTGATCATCGAGACGCCATCCAATCCAGGACTTGAAATGATAGATATTGCATGGCTCAGCAGCCAGTGCAAAAGCCATAATGCCATATTCGCTGTGGACAACTGCTTCGCTACTCCTATACTACAGAAGCCTATGTTATTGGGCGCAGATCTAAGTATACATAGTGCCACCAAGTGGATGGATGGTCAGGGCAGAGTACTCGGTGGTCTGGTCGTAGGTCATGAGCGATATGTCACTCCTATAAATGACTTTCTCCGTAGGACTGGACCATGTATGAGTCCATTCAATGCGTGGATCCTATCTAAAAGCATCGAGACGCTCGAGCTCAGAATGGAAAAACACTGTAACAATGCCTTACAGTTATCACAGTACTTATCAGACCATGGCCGTGTGGATAGCGTCATATATCCATGGCTTCCTAGTCATCCACAACATGAACTCGCTAAACAACAGATGACTATGGGCGGTGGTATTGTAACGTGCCACCTCAAGGGCTCGCAGGAAGAGTGCTACGAGTTCATCAATAAACTGAAGATGTTGAGTCTAACCGCTAATCTAGGTGATAGCCGAACCATCATCACACACCCTGCTACGACTACGCATTCTAAGCTTACAGCTGAGGATCAGTTGAAAGCCGGAATCACTCCTACTACACTGCGCATCTCTGTCGGCTTGGAGCATATAGATGATATTATTGCCGATATTGCGCAGGCTTTATAAATACACCTTTTCACATTGGATACGCTGACTTACACCTTGACCGAAGAATTTGTGCTAGACTCAGGTCTGACGGTTAGCAATCTCCCGATCGCATATAGCCATGCTGGAGTCCTCAATGAAGATAAATCTAATGTCATCGTGATATGTCATGCGCTGACAGCCAATAGTGAAGTTGACGATTGGTGGAGTGGCTTGTATGGTCCAGGTAATGCCTTCGACCCTGACCAGTATTTCATCATCTGCGTCAATAATTTGGGATCTCCTTATGGCAGTTGGTCACCCCTGAGCAAGGATCCTAATACGAGTGAGAGATATGGAATGAGCTTCCCATTTTTTACCTTGAGAGATACCGCACGTCTTAGTATATCATTGTTAGCTCATCTCGAGATCAATCAGATAGATATGCTGATAGGTGGGTCTTGCGGTGGAAATATTGCTCAAGAGATCGCCTACGAGTTAGGCGATTCAGTGAGGCAGTTGGTCTTAATGTGTTGCTCTGCTAAGGAAAGTCCATGGGTCATCAGCATCCATGAAAGTCAACGAATCGCACTCCATGCTGATCCAACTTTTGGAATAAATCCAGAAGGCGGCAAAGAAGGCATACGTGGTGCACGTGCTTTTGCACTACCCTTCTATAGATCGCATGCTTCATTCGCGATCAGGCAATCGGAAGATGATGACCAAGTTATTAAGAATTTCAAGGCTTCCTCATATGTCCGATATCAAGGTCAGAAATTCGTAGATCGCTATGATCCATACTGTTATTATCATCAGCTCAATGCGCTGGATACACATAATATCGGTCGCGATCGTGGCGGCATACCAATCGCACTGAGTCAGATAAAAGCCGAAACGCTTAGCATTGGCTTCAGCTCTGATGTCTTGATACCCGTGGTAGAACAACACTACTTGACAGAACATATTCCAAATGCCCAGTATGGAGAAATCGAAACAGACTTTGGACATGATGCCTTTCTGATTGAGACAGAAGCGCTTAAATCTTTAATTCTTCGTTTTAGAACAGAAAGTTAGCACGCTATGATAGCCTTATGTGAATACAGTCGTCTCAAGGTGTTTAAGGAAACTAAGCATGGATACTTCCTTGAAGACGGCGATGGTGACGAAGTGTTACTTCCATTTAGGTCTGCGCCTGAGGATCTCGAATTGGACAGCCGAATAGAAGTATTCACTTATCTCGATAGTCAGAATCGCATGATTGCCACCACTAAATCTCCTAAGGTCAATCTGTATCAGTTTGCCGTGTTGAAATGTATTGAGGTAGCACCTTTTGGAGCCTTTATGGATTGGGGTTTGGAGCGGGACTTACTCGTTCCTAATAGTGAGATGGCGACCGAAATCGAGCCGGGTTCGTATTGCATCACATACCTCTATCTGGACAATGATGACAGACCAACTGGCACGACACAAGTCGAGCGCATCCTCGATCGCACTAATATCGAACTGCAAGAAAAAGAAGAAGTAGATCTCCTCATCTGGGAAGAAACAAGATTGGGCTTCAAGGTCATCATAAACCACCTTTACGAGGGCCTCATCTATCACAACGAAATCTTCAAGAATGTCTTTGAAGGAAAGCCGATGAAAGGCTATGTCAAGAAGATCCGTGAAGACAATCGTATAGATATTTCTCTCGAACCTATCGGCTATAAGCGAGTGGTATCTAATCACAATGACAAGGTTTTAACCGCCCTCGAGGATGCCGGCGGATTCCTGCCCTTACATGACAAGTCCAACCCAGAAGACATTAAAGAACAACTCAAGATGAGTAAGAAGGCCTTTAAAAAAGCCATTGGTGCGCTCTATAAACAACGGATGATTACGATTGAAGAAGGTGGTATACGATTAGTGAAATAATAATGAGCTCTTTTCATTATTTTCATCTGCCATCATTAGTCATTATGATTAAAAAAGAAACGATCCTAATCCTCACAACCTTTATTGTTTGCTTCCAATTGGCTCATTCACAAAATTTTCCAGAACAACCAGTACTCGATAATATTGATCTGGATTATGTCATTTCGGATACGCTCAAACCAGTAAAGCTCAAACAACTATCTGAATTCAAGTTCCAGTCAGATGATCATATCGGTCCTCTTCATGAATTCGGCTATTTGTTTGAAAACAATCCACAATCAAAAGAAGACTTTGGCAACTATATTAAGATAAGAAAAAAGCAGGCTAACAGCCGTATTGTAGCATCGAGCTTAATAGGCCTTGGCATTGTAGGTGTTGTTGTGATTGCTCAACCGAACCCTGGAGACGGCGGCCTTGGGTCCTTCGGAACACTCTCTTTAGGCGCAATAGGCTTGGGAGGGTTTATAGGATTACATAACGGTATAGTTAATGGGTCTCAAAAAGAAAAATACAGAAATCGATTACTATCG
>CAZDHV010000050.1:11936-17045 GCA_964505335.1 uncultured Saprospiraceae bacterium
CTTTCTTATTCGATCTGAGGTCATTGAAATAAGTATATCAACATCCTCGGTTAAATGCACGGGTGTTAGCATTTGAATTGCAACGACTGCCTCTATTATGATTTAAAAATCGTGACGAGAGCAAATTCATTCTTATCGGCTTCCAATAAAAACAAATTTTTCATTCAAGAAAAGCTCACTGTTTCTATCAAATAATTGCAAAATGTAACTACCATTTGTCAAACCAACCAAGTTTAATCTATCTGATTGCACTATTCCATTTTGGACCAGCCTACCCAAATTATCATAGATCCTATAAGACTCTACTTCTTGTGTATCAGAACCCGTCAACGTTATAAAATCAAAAGATGGATTTGGTCCAAACTCTATATCACTCAGTTGCAAATCATCTGTAGATGTAGAAAGTGGTCTATTCTCAAACAAGAGAAAATCTTCACTGTTATGATTTAGGTATAAAACATCCAAATCTCCATCAGAATCGAAATCAAACAAATTTAAATTATTAGTAGTATGACTGAGCGCAACAAAGAAATTTTCGGGATAGATGTAGTCCGTTTCTCCTGATGGCCCAACTATCTCCAGTTCAATGAAAGATCCGTTACCATCGTTTTCAGCGTAATAGAGTTCATTGAAAGCTCCAGCCCCCACTATGTCAGGAAAACCATCGGAATTCATATCTCCCACCCTAATTATAGCAGCAGTACTACTAAATTCCAAGAAATCATCATCGGCTACTGCTGCGAACTCAGATCCTCCTTCTTGATTTCCTAAATTCTCAACAACTACAACTCCAATCTCAGTGGGGTAAATAATGTCTAGATCTCCATCTGCATCCATATCAGCAAACTCCAGTGAACCAAAAATTGAGCCGAATGGAACAAATGCAAATCCACTCAAAAACAAATCGCTAAAATTTCCTTGTCCATCGCCAAAATAGATAGAAATACCTCCTACATTTATATTCCTATCAAGCTCTATAATTGCAACATCTAAAAACCCATCTCCATTTACATCGATAATATTGTGATCTCCAATATCGGGTTGAGTATTTAAAGTAACATTACTAAAGCCCCCTTGACCATCTGACATTAATATAGCCAAATCGTCATCTTCCCCAGAAATGATTCTGTTCACAAGAATGTCATGCATTCCATCGTTGTTGAAATCTGCTACACCTAAGTATTCATCACTAACCAAAAACCGATCTAAGCCTTCGGGAAAATAAAATTCCGTTATTCTGTTGTCTTCTCCATTTATCCAAATACCATCTCGAAATAGCACATCATCTAATCCATCATTGTTAAAATCTATCACCTGGGCTACCGCAGTATTATCGTCTGTAACGAATGAAGAAAGATTGAGCACGCCATCCTCATCGGAAGTAAAAAATAAAGCTTCTCCGTCAAACCCTCCTCTTAGAGTTCCAACAAAATCTACAACATCATCATTGTTCAGATTTATTGGAAGAAAGGGATTAAAGATTAATGGATCACGGTCGCTCGGATGCTCAAATAATATCACTCCATCTTCAAAGGTGATGTCTTGTGAAAAAATTGACGAAAAAGAGATGAGCACCATACCCATCAAAACAATTACATTTTTCATGATTTTGATATAAAAGATTAAAGTCCTTCTACGTGTAGATCTATATTTAAAAGTAATAGATGCGTATAACTTTACTCTATAGTAAAAGATAATATTAATGTTAAAAGTAGTAATCTCAAAAAAACATTCAAGCTAACGCTAATGCGTTCTATTAGTCACATCGGTTGTACTAGAATTGATTAGGATCAGTTATCAGCTCTAACATGTCGGAATAAGTTCGCATCTTAACTTCAAATTACCCTTATGAACTGGATCATAGAGTTTTTAATCTGTGCGGCGGCATTTTTAGGAGGTGCGCAATTATTAAGAGGCGTACATGTCGAGAGTTATGTACAGGCGCTAGTCGTCGTAGCAGTTGTCGCGGTACTAGATATTACACTCGGCACGGTGCTTAAGATTGTAAGTCTTGGTATACTTTCTTTCAGTGTGTTCGCCTGGTTCCTCAATGCCATATTACTTCAAGTAGCAGACTGGTTCTTGCCTGAGTTTAAAGTGGACAATTTCTGGTGGGCACTGGGATTAGCCGCTTTTGTTAGCGTCGTCACTGGAGTTGCAGGATATCTCATTTAAACGCCTAAAAATCCAACTCTATAGTATCTCCAGGCTTAAGGCTATCATCGGAATCTGACTGGTTTTCTGCTGCCTTCTCAGGCGCTTCTTTTGTCGGTTCTTCCTTTTTAGGTTTTTCAACAGCAGCTACTTCATGGCCTTTAGCGGAAAGTACCTTAAATTCTCCAAGTTTGTTGCCCATTGCCTTCCAGCCCTTGACATCGATAAAGTCTGCCATATTCAGCTCTACCTCATGACGTTTGCCACCAGCTTTATAGGTGTATGTAACGATAGGAGGATGGGCAGTAGTTGCATAAAACAACTTGGAACCGCCTGACTCCGATATAAACTTGAAGCGCTCATTGTAAGTATTCGTCTCAATATTGAATCGCTTCACCATAGACCAGCCTTTATCTCCTATCCAATGAATGGCCGAGATAGCTGTATCGCTATTGATCTTGCTGACTTCGATCTTTCCGGTCATTTCGATCTTAGACCCCATCTCAGGCTCCTTCATTTCATACGTTCCATTGCTATAGATCGCTAGGATATTATCACCTGTATCAAATTCTCCTAAGTACTTACCACGCTCTTCTTTGTTTAATCTGCCACTTACTTCATCGATCCATATTTTGATAGCTCCGAGCGTCGATTTGCCTATAGATACTTGTGAGATCTTCTTGACAGGATATTTGGTCAATACGTTTCCACCAGCACCTCGACCCTTTATAGCGAGCTCTCCAAAGTCATACTCAAACACCTTCTTTTTAGCAGCACTGCCAGGACTCAACTGAACCTGTACCGTCTCCGCCTCTCCATTTAGGTGTGCTTGAAAATATAGCATCTTAGATCGCTTGCCACCTTTAGTTAGTTCATAGGCCTTGTCCCTGGTAATTGCTGCGACGTTAAATCGCTTAGCCATGGCTCGTCCATTTTCAGCGTTAACATATACCATGTTATAGGTCGTGCGCTCATCTCCTTTCTTCCACACTTGGGCGTGTATGATCCCTTTGCCTACGAAGACCTTGTCCCCAATCCTGCTGACTTGAAAAGTACCGTCCTTCTTAAATACAATGATATCGGCGATATCTGAGCAGTCGCAGATATACTCTTCCTTCTTTAAGGACGTCCCTATGAAACCCTCCTTCCGATCTATATATAGCTTGGCATTGTTAGCCACTACTTTAGCTGCGGCAATCGTTTCGAAACTGGCTATCTCTGTCCTACGCTCTTTGCCCTTACCATACTTGTCAAGAAGTCTCTGAAAGTAAGCAATAGCAAATTCTGTCAAGTGCGCTAAATCATACTTAACTTGTTCAAGTTCTTCGAGAAGCTTGGTCATCGCCTCCTCATGCTTAAACTTGTTATACTTAGAAATCCTCTTAATTCTGATCTCCGTTAGCTTGACTAAGTCTTCCTCGGTTATCTCTCGCATCAAGGAAATCCGTCCATCACCGCTCTTGGCGGGGTCTTCTGGAGTAGCAACGTACTTCCTTAGGCCTTTATCGATAAGCTTTAGTGCTTCTTCAAATGACTCAGCTTCTTCAATATCTCGGTAGATTCTATTTTCGATAAATATCTTCTCCAGAGATGCCATATGCCACCGCTCCTCTAGCTCTCCCTTGCGGATTTCGAGTTCTTGCCTTAGCAGGTCCTTAGTGCTATCAGTCGAAATTTTGAGTATCTCCTCAACAGTAAGAAAGTGAGGCTTATTATTGATGATTACACAAGCATTGGGAGATATAGACACTTCACAATTAGTGAATGCATAGAGTGCATCTATCGTCATCTGTGGTGATATGCCACTGGCAAGATCTATCTGTATTTCAACATCTTTAGCGGTATTGTCGACGATCTTCTTGATTTTGATCTGGCCCTTGTCATTAGCCTTGAGTATGCTATCAATCATTGACGTGGTCGTCACGCCGTAGGGTAACTCGTTGATCAGCAAAGTAGATTTATCCTTTACTTCTACCTTCGCTCGCACTTTTATCTTACCTCCTCTTTTGCCGCCATTATACTCTGATACATCTACTTTCCCTCCTGTAAGGAAATCCGGATATATCTTGACCTTCTTATCCTCCAGTATCTTAATAGACGCCTTAATCAACTCGATGAAATTGTGAGGCATAATCTTCGTCGACAGACCTACAGCTATACCCTCTACCCCTTGAGTTAGTAGCAAGGGAAACTTCATCGGTAACGTTATTGGCTCATTGTTCCTGCCATCATATGAAAGCTGCCAATCTGTAGTTTGCTTATTAAACGCAACATCCAAGGCAAACTTGGTCAGTCTCGCCTCGATATATCTGGGCGCAGCTGCAGAGTCGCCAGTATTGATATCACCCCAGTTGCCCTGTGTATCAATTAGAAGTTCTTTCTGCCCCAGATTAACCATCGCTGCCCCAATAGCAGCATCACCATGGGGATGGTATTGCATTGTATGACCGATGATATTAGCCACTTTATGAAATCGCCCGTCATCTTTTTCTCTCAGACTATAGAGTATCCTGCGCTGTACAGGCTTGAGTCCATCTTCTATAGATGGAACTGCTCGCTCTAAGATCACATAAGACGCATAATCTAGGAAATACTCTTGATACATCCCATCAAGCGTAATAATCTTGTCATCACCATCTTCTTCAACCTTGATATCGCTCATAGCCTCTGATTAATACACAAAAATACATAATTGAAAAAGATTATATGTTGCGTTGACTTAGCATATTCCTAAGCACTTTGACTCCGTATAAGAATGCTTTATCACCAAAAGCGAGTTATTTCTAAAAGTTAAATATATGGTAAAGGTCGTGCTATGCGTTATAGCGGACAATGGGAAGCTAAACAATATTGTTATGAAGGCTTTAGTCATTTAACAAATACTCTAAACATGAAAAATTTACAAACCCTCACTTTAATACTGCTATCGACTCTTTTTTTAGCCATTTCATGTGG
>CAZDHV010000051.1:0-16746 GCA_964505335.1 uncultured Saprospiraceae bacterium
CACACTATTGCGGTTACGTCGTCAGGTCCCGATATTTTATCAGACCACGGGCGCATTGAAGAAACTATTGAGAAAAATAAAAATTTACAGAAAATCTCCTTAAAAAAATAGATATTTGCACTCCCAAATTTATATGGCAAAAAAGAATTTAATAAAACAGGACGGAATCATCGAAGAAGCATTGTCAAATGCAATGTTCAGAGTGAGGTTGGAGAACAATCATCTAATCACAGCTACTATTAGCGGAAAGATGAGAATGCACTACATAAAGATTCTTCCTGGAGACAAGGTTGCTGTGGAGATGTCGCCATATGATTTGACAAGAGGACGTATAACTTTTAGATATAAATAAGATGAAGGTAAAAGCATCTATTAAGAAGAGATCTTCTGATTGTAAGATCATCAGAAGAAAAGGGAAACTTTACGTGATTAACAAGAAGAATCCTCGATTTAAACAAAGACAAGGGTAAGAGCTTATGGCTAGAATTGCAGGTAACGATTTGCCTAAAAACAAAAGAGGCGTTATTGGTCTGACCTATATATATGGTGTCGGTCCTAGCAGAGCAAGTGAAATCTTGTCTCGTGCAGAGGTAGATCCTAACACCAAGATAGGAGACTGGTCTGATGAAAATATCAGAATCATTTCTAAAATGCTTCAGGATGACTATCTCGTAGAGGGTGAGTTAAGAAGTGAAGTACAGACCAACATCAAGCGTCTGATGGATATCGGATGTGTTAGAGGAGTAAGACATCGTAAAGGCTTACCAGTGAGAGGTCAAAGAACTCAGACGAATGCTCGTACACGTAAGGGTAAGAAGAAGACAGTTGCTAACAAGAAAAAGGCTACTAAGTAATGGCTAAGGGTAAGAAAATTAAAAGAAAAGTATTGGTGCAGCCTGAAGGATATGCTTTTATCCAGGCTACATTTAATAATATTATTATCTCCCTCTGCAATAAGCAAGGGCAAGTGATCTCATGGGGTAGTGCTGGTAAAGCAGGATTCCGTGGATCTAAGAAGAATACACCTTATGCCGCTCAGATGGCGGCAAGTGATGCTGCTCAGGTAGCTTATGATGCAGGACTGAGATCTGTTGAGGTAAATGTCAAAGGTCCAGGAGGAGGACGTGAAGCAGCAATTAGAGCACTCGATGCCAATGGTATCAAAGTGACTAAGATAAAAGATGTTACACCCGTTCCTCACAATGGTTGTAGACCACCGAAGAGAAGAAGAGTATAAGAACCACCAGACTTTAATCAACTATGGCAAGATATACAGGCCCAAAGGCAAAAAAAGCGAGAGCACTAGGCGAGGCAATCTACGGTCCGAGTAGAGCCTTCGATAAGAAAAAATATTCTCCTGGTCAACACGGTCCTTCAAAAAGAAGGAGACAAAAGTCTGACTATGCACTTCAGTTAATGGAGAAGCAAAAAGCTAAGTACACTTATGGTGTGTTAGAGCGTCAGTTCCGCAACATATTTTCTAAGGCTAATAGTAAGAAAGGTGTTACTGGTGAGATCTTATTGCAGATGTTGGAAGCAAGACTGGACAACACAGTATTCAGATTAGGAATTGCACCTACACGTAGAGCTGCACGACAGTTAGTTACTCACAAGCACATCTGTGTCAACGGAATCCTTACTAACATCCCTTCTGTGATGCTACGTCCTGGTGATTCAGTACAAGTCAGAGGTAAGTCTCAAGGTCTTGAAGTAATCGGCAATAGCATCGCATCTAATAAAGAAGTGAAGAAGTGGAGCTGGTTGGAGTGGAATCCAGACACCATGGAAGGGAGATTCCTGGAGATGCCAGAAAGGGGGAATATCCCTGAGAAAATCAATGAGCAGTTAATAGTAGAATTGTATTCTAAGTAATACTGCCCGTTTTCATAGTCTATTTTATTGATCAACTCTTAAATCTATCATGAGCATATTAAATTTTCAAAAGCCCAATAAGATACTTCTTCAGAAAGCAGATGAATTCGATGGATCATTTGAGTTTAAGCCGTTAGAGCCAGGATTTGGTCAGACGATCGGGAACTCGATTCGTAGAGTACTCCTTTCTTCTTTAGAAGGTTGGGCGATCTCTGCTGTGAGAGTCGCAGGTGTTGAGCATGAGTTTTCTTCTATCAAAGGAGTGGTGGAAGATGTGATTGATATAATCCTCAACTTAAAGCAAATCAGACTTAAGAAGTTGATTGAGGATGATGACTCAACAGAAGAAAAAATATACTTAACTGTTTCAGGACAGGAGCAGTTCAAGGCTGGTGATATAGAGAGTTTCACTAACGTGTTCAAAGTGATGAACCCTGATCATGTTATCTGCAATATGGAGCCTTTCGTAAGTCTAGAGATGGAATTCGTCGTGACGAAGGGAAGAGGATATGTGGCGGCAGATGAGAATCTTCCTAAAGATGCGCCTATTGGTGTAATCCCGGTAGATGCCATCTATACTCCAATCAAGAAGGTGGCCTACAAAATAGAAAACACTCGTGTAGGGCAAAAGACTGACTACGAGAAGTTAACACTGGATATTAAGACAGATGGTACGATCCATCCAGAGGATGCAGTCAAAGAAGCTTCTAAGATTCTGATTCAACACTTGATGTTGATCACTGATGAGAATATCACATTTGAGGATAGCACTAAGAGAGAAGAGGATATTGTTGATGAGCACATCTTACACATGCGTAAGTTGTTGAAGACTTCATTAGAAGATCTTGACTTATCAGTAAGAGCTTACAACTGTCTTAAAGCTGCTAAGATCAATTCATTAGGTGAGTTGGTAAAATTTGACACTCACGAATTACTTAAGTTTAGAAACTTTGGTAAGAAATCATTGGTGGAGATCGAAGAGTTACTGACTATAAAAGGTCTGACTTTCGGTATGGATTTATCAAAATATAAATTAGACGAGGACTAGGATTAGGACTCTTTTAATCAAACCATTCAAGAGACATGAGACACGGGAAGAAGTTTAATCATTTAGGTAGAAAGAAAGGTCACAGAGCTGCGACGCTTAAGAACCTTGCTACAGCATTGATTACGCATAAGAGAATAAATACAACGACTGCTAAAGCTAAGGCGCTTAGAGTTTACGTTGAACCATTAATAACCAAGTCTAAGAATAACTCTACTCATTCGAGAAGGGTAGTATTTAGCAAGTTGCAGGATAAGGATTCAGTGAATGAATTATTTACAACAGTAGGTCCTAAGGTGGCTGATCGCCCTGGTGGATATACAAGAATAATCAAGACTGGATTCAGAAAAGGTGATGGCGCAGAAATGGCCATGATTGAATTGGTTGATTTCAACGAGACGCTATTAGGAGCAGCAGCTTCTGGAGCTGGTAAGAAACGAACACGTAGAGGTCGACGTAAGGCCACAGGTGCTGCTGCGGCTGTAGCAGCTACAGCTGTAGCAACTGAAGAAGAATAGTATAAACATTATATTATAAATTTTATAAAGGTGATCTCTAACTTTAGAGATCACCTTTTTTAATATATTTGCCGCCGATTAAAACCCACGTTATGAGCTCTACAGGTAAGGCATTATTGCTATTAGAGGATGGTTCAGTTTATCATGGTACATCCTATGGAGCGAGTGGTGTTAGTATCGGTGAAATATGCTTCAATACTGGTATGACCGGCTATCAAGAAGTATTCACAGACCCATCTTATCACGGCCAGATTATGGTCACAACCAATGCACATATTGGAAACTATGGGATACTAGATGCCGAGGTAGAATCAGAAAAAATTCAGATATCAGGGTTGATTTGTAAGAACTTCACCACTGCATTTTCAAGGCCTATGGCTACTGAGGATATTCAGTCGTTCTTCGAATCCCAGAATGTGGTGGTTATTTCAGATGTAGATACAAGAGCTATCGTTAAGCATATCCGAAGCAAAGGTGCAATGAATGCGCTAATTGCCTCTTCTACTGATGAGCATTCGAAAGACGAACTAAAGAAGCAGCTTAAGGCTGCACCATCAATGGACGGTTTAGAGTTGGCAAGTAAGGTCTCGACTACAGAAATCTACGATTTAGGTCCTTCAGATGCAACTCATAAGGTAGCCGTCCTTGATCTGGGTACTAAAAAGAATATTTTACGATGTTTCGTTGATAGAGGATGTCAGGTTAAGGTCTTTCCGGCCAAGACTCCTTTCTCAGAAGTCAAGGCTTGGAATCCTGATGGTTACTTCTTGTCAAACGGACCAGGCGATCCATCTACAATGTCATATGCTATAGAGTTTGCCAAAGAGGTCCTAAGTGAAGAGAAACCACTATTTGGAATATGTTTGGGACATCAGATCTTATCATTAGCTCTCGGCATTCCGACCTATAAGATGCACCATGGACATAGAGGAATTAATCATCCAGTGAAGAACTTAATCACAGGTAAGTGTGAAATTACTTCGCAGAATCACGGATTCGGTGTGAGCCCAGATGCAATTGAGGAGAGTAAAGACATCGTCGAGGTGTCGCACCTCAATTTAAACGATAATACAGTTGAAGGTATAAAGCATAAATATCTGCCGGCATTTAGTGTGCAGTATCATCCAGAATCGTCACCTGGACCGCATGATAGTAGATATTTGTTTGATCAATTTATTGAATTAATAGAAAGTCATAAATCATGAGTGAAATTGTAGATATCATAGGTAGACAAATATTAGACTCACGTGGTAACCCTACTGTTGAGGTAGAGGTTATTACTGAAAATGAGATAGTCGGTCGGGCGGCAGTGCCTTCGGGGGCATCCACCGGCAAGTATGAGGCTGTTGAGTTGAGAGATGGGCAGAAGGATTTCTACATGGGTAAGAGTGTAGTAAAGGCTGTCGAGCACGTCAATGAAGATTTACTTAATGCACTTGTGGGTGTCAGCGTCTTCGATCAGCGCATGATTGATCAAGCAATGTTAGAGCTTGACGGCACTCATAATAAAGGAAAGATTGGTGCCAATGCCATTTTAGGGGTTTCTCTTGCAGCGGCGCATGCTGCAGCGGGTGAGTTAAACTTACCACTGTATAGATATATAGGCGGAGTCAATGCATGTACACTTCCTGTTCCGATGATGAATATCCTCAATGGAGGTTCACATGCAGATAATAGTATCGATTTTCAAGAGTTTATGGTCATGCCTGTTGGAGGTGAGAGCTTCTCACACTCTTTAAGAATGGGTGTTGAAATATTCCATAACCTCAAGTCCGTCTTAAAAAGCAAGGGCTACTCTACAAATGTTGGAGATGAAGGTGGCTTCGCTCCTAATATCAAGAGTAATAAAGAAGCTATAGAGATCGTATTGACGTCAATAGAGAAAGCAGGGTATAAGCCTGGTGATGATGTGATGATTGCAATGGATGCAGCTGCATCCGAATTTTATGATGAAGAGACTAAGATGTATGTACTTCACAAGAGTACAGGGGATAAGTTGTCTTCTGATGATATGATTTCATACTGGAAGGAGTGGGTTGACAACTATCCAATCTTATCTATTGAAGATGGTTTACACGAAGATGATTGGGATGGTTGGGTTAAGTTAAATTCGGCTATCGGAGACAGAGTTCAGATTGTAGGAGATGATTTATTCGTAACTAATACTGAAAGACTTAGCAAAGGTATCGAGCTGAAGGCCGCTAACTCGATCTTAGTCAAGGTGAATCAGATCGGAAGCTTAACTGAGACTATTGATGCTGTCAGCATGGCAACGGCTAATGGATATACTTCTGTCATGAGCCATAGATCTGGTGAAACAGAAGACACTACTATTGCTGATCTTGCGGTGGCACTTAATACAGGTCAGATCAAGACGGGTTCTGCTTCACGTAGTGATCGTATTGCTAAATATAATCAGTTATTAAGAATTGAGGAAGAGTTAGGTAGCGCTGGCTACTTCCCAGGAAAAGCGCTGATGCGATAGTTATATTATTATTTATCTTTATATGATGAAGATCATATCAAGGATTAATAATAGTCTGAAATCGATCAGTTGGCTAAATAAATACACGCTTACGATACTTTGTTTTGCAGTCTGGATTTTATTTTTGGACAATAAACACAGTGTCGTAAAGCAAATAAAACTAAATAGGCAAATCACTGAGTTGAAAAACAGTGAGCAAGATTATAAAAACAAGCTTGCAAGTGCCAAGAGTGAGTATGCTGATCTCACTGAAAATAAAGAGAAGTACGCCCGTGAGAAGTACTACATCAGCAAGAAAGGAGAAGACGTATACATAATTGAATAATTAAGCCAAACAGATGAGTGTCTTATTAAATAAAGATAGTAGAATAGTAGTCCAGGGTTTCACTGGAAAAGAAGGAACATTCCACTCAGAACAAATGATAGCCTATGGGACGAATGTTATAGGCGGAGTGACTCCAGGAAAAGGAGGCCAAACGCATCTTGAGCGTCCAGTATTCAACACAGTTTCGGATGCAGTATCCAAAGAGGGTGCTGATACATCTATCATCTTTGTTCCACCGAGATTTGCGGCAGATGCGATCATGGAATCAGCAGCTGCTGGTATTAAGGTAATCGTATGCATCACTGAGGGCATTCCTGTGCAAGACATGGTTAAGGTTAAATCTTTCATTGGTGGATTTGATACAAGACTTATTGGGCCAAATTGCCCTGGTATCATTACACCAGGCGAGGCGAAACTGGGGATCATGCCAGGCTTTATACATAATCCAGGATCTATTGGTATTGTGAGTCGTTCGGGAACGCTCACTTATGAGGCGGTGGATCAAGTGACTAAAGCGGGTATGGGTCAATCGACTTGTATTGGTATAGGTGGTGATCCTATCGTAGGTACAACTACTAAGGAAGCCGTCGAGTTATTAATGAATGATCCTGACACCACAGGTATCGTAATGATCGGAGAGATTGGTGGAGGTATGGAAGCCGAAGCTGCTCGTTATATCAAAGAACACGGTACGAAACCTGTTGTTGGCTTTATCGCTGGACAGACAGCTCCTAAGGGAAGAACTATGGGGCATGCTGGAGCCATAATCGGTGGCGATGAAGATACAGCCGAAGCTAAAATGAAGATCATGGCTGACTGCGGTATACACGTAGTCAAGTCTCCAGCTACTATAGGCCAAAAAATGTACGACGCTCTTCACTAAGAAGAGTCGTCGCTTTTCATTTTTATTTTCTCCATTAATTGTGATAGGCGCTGTTATGGGCTAGAGTGTTACCACACTGGCTACATGCTATGGCGCTGCCTGCTCCTCCGGTGCATCCATTGCTACAAGTGTAGTGCCAGATGCCCGCATCATTTTGAGCGGGTTCAGGCGTCGTTGCTGCTGCAGTAGGAGCAACGGTTGCAGCAGTATTATTTGTTGCTGCAGTCGGGGTGTTGTGATAAGCGTCGTTATGTGAGTATGCAGATCCACATATCGGACATGTTCCGGCAGCATCACCACCACTACCAGCACAGGCATTAGGGCAGATATAATGCTGTACGCTTGAAGCGACAGGGGCACCTTGCGGAATCAATGCTTGATCCACTTTGTTGTTTTGTGTTGAAATTTGGTCATTGGTCAATACAGGATCAGGTCTATTAACTTTTGAGTCACACGACATGAGTGTCCATGTGGCAAGAACCAATAGAAAAAGGCAATTTTTCATGTTTTTAAATATTAATTTATATGGCCCAAGTGGAGCCTACATCTTTATAATCTATGCATCCCATATATTCTCCTGGGATAGGATTATGATTTAAGACTTGGGTTGCACCGACTTCACTCGTGAAAAACAAATATTTAGTCAAATACTTGCTAGTACCAAAGAAGTTGTGCTCTCCCTTTTCATTCGCTATTTCCGTAAGTAGAGCTTCTTGTTCAGAAAGCCCCAATTCTATAAATCCTTTCTCATACTGGGTGATGCTACGTGTCTCAAGATCGTCCAGACCTTGCACAAATAGTGCTTTGCGCTCCTCATTAAAATTGCTATTGACATGGATGGCCATATCATTGGCAATGTCTGCCTCAAGGGCACCTGGCGTATCTGTCGTTGGAATGATCACATTCGAGATGGCTCTCAGTCGTTCTATCTGAGCCATGTTCCATCCAGCTACATCAGATGCAACATCGGCCAGATTCGTCTTACATCCACTTATCATAGTAGTAACTCCGCCAGAGGCCAATCCTGCGGCTGTTATAAGACCAGTATATTTCAGTGCTTTTCTACGTTTCATGATCTATAGCTATTTATGATAAGTTTCCTTTGTTGAGCTCCTTAACTGCATAATCTGCTGCTCGAGCAGTAAGCGCCATATAGGTTATAGATGGATTTTGATTTGCAGCTGAAGTCATACATGCTCCATCTGTAACGAATACATTCTTAACAGCGTGTATCTGATTCCATTTGTTTAATACTGATGTCTTAGGGTCTCGACCCATTCGAGCTGTACCCATCTCATGGATGCCATTGCCAGGATTAGACTCTTCGACATTGTCATACATCTGTATGTTTTTAAATCCAGCTGCATCTAACATTTCCGCTGCGGTAACAGGCATGTCTTTTCTCATAGCATATTCATTCTCCTTCCATTCTACATCAAGGTCGAGAGTAGGAATACCATATTTGTCCAGCTTGTCATATCTCAAGGTCATCTTGTTGTCATGGTATGGTAAGCACTCACCAAATGCGAGTAGATTCATACGCCATTGACCAGGGTTAGATAGCTCATCCTTCAATGCTTCTCCCATCATGGCCTCAGCAGGACGATTCCAACCTAATCGGCTCGCTCCTCCCTGAAATCCATATCCTCGATTGAAATCCTTCATTTTGTTAGGACCATCGATATTTCTGAACCTCGGTATGAATATACCTGCTGGTTTACGCCCTTTGTAATATCTATCTTCAAAGCCTTCATAAAAACCTGTAGCACCGGCTTTAAAGTGATGATCCATCACATTATGTCCTAACTCGCCACTATCATTACCCATGCCATCAGGGAACCTGTCTGACTTAGAATTCATCAATATGGCGGCACTGTGAAGTGCAGAGGCATTACAGAAGATGATCTTAGCGAAAAACTCATGAGATTCCTTTGTCTCGGCGTCAATCACATTAACTCCTGTTGCCAATTGTGTCTCATCGTCAAAGATGATAGAGTGGGCTATTGAGTGAGGTCTAATCGTAAGATTGCCTGTCGCCTCAGCAGGTGGAATCGTAGCAGCGTTAGAGCTGAAGTATGCCCCAAAAGGACAACCACGTATACATCTGTTTCGAGTCAGACACGTACCACGCCCATTGTGGCCGCCTTGCTTAGTGATATGTGCAACTCTACCTGGAGAGATGATTCGAGCACCGTTAAACGCCTTCATAACCGCATCTCGAGCAACCTGTTCTACACAGTTTAGTTCAAACGGCGGCTGATATATTCCATTGGGAGTAGACTTACTGTTTTCTTTTTGACCACTGATCCCAGCAAATGTCTCAACATAATCGTACCAGGGTTTTATATCGTTATAGCGTATAGGCCAATCAATGGCTACTCCCTCTTTTAAATTTTCCTCAAAGTTGGTATCTGAAAATCTATAGCAATGCTTACCCCACATAATAGATCTTCCTCCAAGGTGATATCCCCGGATCCAATCAAATGGTTTAGTCTCTGTATATGGGTGCTCACTGTCTTTTGGCCAAAGGTGTTTAGTGTAATGATTTATGGTATATCCAGTGCGCCGTTGAACATTGTAGTCCTCTAACTCCTCTTGGCTAAATCTTCCTCTATTGGGCACTTCCCAACTTTCCAGATTAGCAGTAGGATAGTCTCCATGTTTGAGCATTCGTCCGCGCTCCAAGCACAGAACTTTCAGACCTTTTTCAGTGAGCTCTTTAACTGCCCATCCACCACTAATACCTGATCCAATTACTATGGCATCATAAGTGACTTCATCTTTACCCTTTGAATTAAAATACATAGTAGATAAGGTTTTATACTGTGCAGATTTCTACACCTTGTTTTAACGAGCTAAGGACATCAGTTCTTGTAGGAATGAACTCTTGAGCAATAAATCCTGTGAACCCTGTCTCCTGGATTGCATTTACGACTGCTTTATAGTTCAATTCCTGAGTATCATCAATCTCATTGCGCCCAGGCACTCCGCCCGTGTGAAAGTGAGAAATATAATTTTTATGATCGGAGATTGTTCTGATCACATCGCCCTCCATAATCTGCATGTGATAGATGTCGTATAGCAATTTGAAATTGGGACTTGCTAACTTTTCTACTAATTGAACACCCCAAGTAGTGTGATCGCACATATAATCATGATGATCTATTTTACTATTGAGAAGTTCCATGACTATGGTGATGCCTTGTCGTTCTGCTTCCTTGACTATAGATTCTAAGCCTCTGGCACAATTATCTAAGCCTATATCATCAGCGAGGCCATTGCGATTACCAGAAAAGCAGATAATTTGTTTTATGCCCTTATCCGCCGCACGGGCAATGATGGGCATGTAGTCTTGTTTCAGTTGGCTGTGAAGCTTGGGATCATTAAATCCTTTTGTGATACCCAGCGGGCTACCATTGGATATAGCGCAGGTTAGTCCCTTATTAAGAACTGTATCCCATTCATCTGGATTAAGCAGTTCTATTGATCCGATTTGTAAGTCCTTGCAGTGTTCAGCAAATTGCTCCAAAGGAATGTCGGAATAGCACCACTTACATACAGAATGATTAATTGTGGACTCTATTGCATTAGGTAACTCTGAACAACCATCTAATTGATCGAGCACTCCCAGTCCGAGTCCTGATGCGATAAGTGCTTCTATAGATTTTCTACGATTCAAAATTATTTTCTACGACTATACAAGTATAAAATAATTAGGTCAAACTATAGACTCATAATTGTCTTTACAGAGGAGAAAGAAGTTAGCGTATACCATGAATTAGGTATTATATGTTGTAAAATAAATTATAATATGTAAATTTACAGCTGTATTGATCTTTTCGACGGAGATCAATCATATAAGAAAACTTAAATGATGAAAACGATTTTTACCTCCCTCTTTTGGGTGTGTACGCTTGTAGGTGTATATGCCATTCCTAATTTTAGCGAGATTGAAACAGTTCCTGAGGATGCATTTAGCTGTGCTAGTGCCATCAGTATCTCTTGTAATAAGAGACTGACTCATCAATCCAATAGTAGTGGACCTCACGTTTTTTCTTCTTTCAATTGCGCTAATTCGACATATGATAATTATGGAGGTAAGGAGAAGATCTATGTTTTTGAATTAGACTACACTACGGATGTAGATATCAGGCTTTCAGATATCACAGGTGAAGGTGTCAACTTTGACATGTTTCTGTTTCGTGGGGGCTGTAGCTCAGGTAACTGCTTTAGTGCGAGTACCAATGCCGGACAGAGCAGCGAAAATATTACCGCTGAGCTAACTCCAGGCACCTATTATATAATAGTCGATACTTGGGCAGGAGAGATCGGGACGTTCTCGATTGAGCTTAATTGCACCGTCGATCGTCCTCAAGTTGATTGTTCTCGAGCGATTACAATCGAGTGCGGAGAGCAATATCAGAACACAACCAGAGGAAAAAATAGCAGTTTCGATGAGCTCTTTTACAGTTGTGCACAATCTTCTTATACATATAGAGGGCCAGATCAGCTGTTCAAAGTATATAAAGAAAGTTACTCTGATAGACTTCAGATACATCTATATACAGCCAATCCAGACGTCAACATCTTTCTGATGAGCGGTTGTGAAACAGCACCACGAGATCCACATAGTAATGACCCTCATGATTTTAACCCTTCGTTGAGCTGCGTTATGACAGGTCAAGATTTTGAGAACGGTAAGTTTATAGATGAGGGCTCATTTGGATTGCCATCAGGATGGTATTACATCATTGTTGATGGTCGATTTGGGTACTCAGAATCAGATTTTCTACTTACTGCGACATGCGGTACGATAGATTTTGATATAGCCGAGCCGATATCATGTACAACGGTGATTGACGATCATCATCTTAGAGATGGTAGCAATAACGTGAGTATTTATAGTTGTCCGTCCAATAATGTAACTGGACGCATTTCAAACGAGAGAATCTTCTGGTTCGATGTCCAAGAGCAACATGATATGGAGATTAGGTTGTCTGACTTGGAGTTCGGCTCAGACATGAATATCTATCTCTACAAAGAAAATGATAGCGTCAGAGATTGTTGGAGCGTAGGACGTGCTGACGATCGAGATAGAATCATTACTCAGACGATGTCACAAGGTCGATACTATGTCGTAGTCGATGGATCAATTGATGGAAAGTTCGATTTAAGTTTAACAGGCTGTCCGTGTCGAGCGGATGACGAGTTGCTATGTGGAGTTCCAATTGTTGATTCTAATCGTAATGCTCGAAATGATGTCAGTGAGATTGGTCAAGGATGCTTTGATAAGCAAGTACCTATGGGAGGTCTTGACAAAATCTATGAGTTTACCGCTCCTGAGACGCAGATGTACTGGTTTAGACTCTATCAGATGGATAAGGATCTTGACTTGTTTGCCCTGGCCGATTGCCAAGATTCCGAATCTTGTTTAGGGTTTTCGACGCAGCGAGGTAATGATGAGGTTATCGAAGTCAACTTGATGCAAGGACAACGGATTTTTCTCATTGTAGATGCGCGATCTGATCTTATTACCTCCTCATTTACACTTTTAGCACAATGTACTGATCAGGATTTTGATTCTGATTCAGATGGAATTTTGGATATTAATGATAACTGTGCATTCGCCTTTAACCCTGACCAACTCGATACTGATGGTGACGGTTGGGGAGATTTATGTGATAGTGATGATGACGGTGATGGCATAGCTGATGATTTTGATTGTGACCCACTAGATAGTTCAGTAACTACTCAACCAGGGGTCTCTTGTGATGATGGCAATAGTGCCACTATGAATGATAGAATCGATGCAAATTGTAATTGCGTCGGTGCTTTAGATGCAGATAATGATAGTATTGGGGATAATGTTGATAATTGCCCTAACACGCCAAATACTCAACAATTAGATCGTGATGGAGATGGTATCGGAGATCTGTGCGATGATGACATAGATGGAGATGGAGTACTCAATGAGGTCGATTGTGATCCAGAAGATGCCTCCCAAGCTAATGCCATTGGTAGTGCTTGTGATGATGGCAATCCTAATACTACAGGGGATGTGATCGATTCTTCATGTAACTGTGGAGGCAGCAATGACGCAGACATGGATGGAATACCAGATTTCCTCGACAACTGCCCTTCAGTGGCTAACAACAGCCAAACAGACTTAGATAATGACGGAATAGGTGATGCATGTGAAAGTGATACTGACGGGGATGGTGTAAGTGATGCTCTGGATTGTGATCCGCTAAACAACCAAAATACCCTGACAAGAGGAGCCCCATGTGATGATCTCAACAGCCTTACGATTAATGATACAGTCAATGATAATTGTGATTGTGTGGGTCAGCTAGATACAGATATGGACGGAGTTGCTGATGCAGTTGATAACTGCCCTACGACGGTAAACCCTGATCAAGCAGACTTTGACGGTGATGGATTAGGAGACTTCTGTGATCCAGATGATGACAATGATGGTCTCGCTGATGCTTTGGACTGTGGACCTCTTAACCCTGCTATTGTATTTAGTAGGGGAGATGCTTGTGATGACGGCAATCCTAATACGATCAATGATGTAGTGACTCAAGCATGTGTGTGTGCTGGTGACTCAGATCTTGATGCCGACGGTGTCCCAGATTTTAGAGATAACTGTATAGGTATTCACAATCCGCTGCAGGAAGATAATGATGGCGATGGTGTAGGCGATGTGTGTGATTCTGATGACGACAATGATGATGTAAAGGATGTAGATGATTGTAATCCGTTTGATGCGTCGATAGCCTTAAGTGTAGGAGACTCTTGCGATGATGGCATCACCGCTACAATTAACGATGTTATAGATGAGAACTGTCAATGTAATGGAGTCAGAGATTTTGATTTTGATGGAGTACTGGATTCATTCGATAATTGCCCAATTAACTCTAATGCAGATCAGGCAGATTTTGACGGTGATGGAATAGGTGATGCTTGTGATGATGATGACGATAATGATGGGGTTGTAGATACTGCCGACTGTAATCCGTTTGATGCCTCGGTTTCTACTCAGCCTGGTGATGCTTGCGATGACGGTGACCCCAATACTGTAAACGATATAATAACTACCGATTGTGGTTGTAGTGGAGATCGAGATATAGACAGAGACGGTATAGCTGATTCTGTAGATAATTGCCCAGGTATTCCTAATCCAAGCCAAGCAGATTTTGATGGTGACGGTATTGGAGATCTATGTGATGCAGATGATGACAACGACGGATTGACTGATGATATGGATTGTGGTCAATTTGATCCTTCAATTGTGGTTACTACAGGAACAGCTTGTGATGATGGAGATCCATCAACTGTTAATGATGTGATCACCTCTGATTGCCAATGTAATGGTGTAATGGATATGGACGGTGATGGAGTATTAGATGCGGTGGATAACTGTCCTACAGTTGCCAACGCTGAACAGGCGGATTTTGATGGTGACGGAATGGGTGATGCCTGTGATACTGATGATGATAATGATGGTACAGACGATTTAGTAGACTGTGATCCATTTGATGCATCGGTTACTATACAACCAGGTGATGTCTGTGATGATGGAAATGATGTAACAACTGATGATAGGATAGGGGCAGATTGCGAATGCCGAGGGGAAGGTGATTTAGATAGCGATGGCATAGCCAACGAGTCTGACAATTGTCCTGCTATTGCTAATGCTGATCAAGCCGATTTTGACGGCGATGGCGCTGGTGATGCCTGCGATGAAGATGACGACAATGATGGAATCCCAGATACGATTGACTGTGCACCATTTGATCCGAACGTCACGACGGCCGTAGGAGATGTCTGTGATGATGGCAATGATGGTACAAGAGATGATGTGATAGATGCTAATTGTGAGTGTACAGGTGTATTTGACTTTGACGCCGACGGCATTCCAGATCCTGTTGATAATTGCCCTACAGATGCCAACGCTGATCAAGCTGATAATGATGGTGATGGTGAAGGTGATATCTGTGACGATGATGATGACAATGATGGAATTCCTGATGAGTTGGATTGTAATCCTTTTGATTCCGCAATAACTACACAGATAGGAGATGCTTGTGATGATGGCAATGATGTGACAGTAAATGATTCAATTAATGAAAACTGCCAATGTGCTGGCGAAAGTGATTTAGATGGAGATGGAATCGATGATAGTGTAGATAACTGCATCGGTGTTCCTAATCCAGAACAAGCCGATAACGACGGTGATGGTGTCGGAGATGTCTGTGATAATGACGATGACAATGATGGCTTATCTGATCAATTGGATTGTGATCCTTTTGACTCTACGATAGTTTCTACCGTCGGTGATGTGTGTGATGATGGAGATGAAACAACAGTAGATGATAGAATAGGTGCGGATTGTACATGTGGTGGAGTTTTAGACTTCGATGAAGATGGTGTTATAGATGCCCTAGATAATTGCCCTACAGATGCCAACGCTGATCAAGCAGATCTAGATAGTGATGGTGTCGGAGATGCCTGCGATGACGACATCGATGGAGACGGAATAACTAATGATATTGATTGTGCACCTTCGGATAGTACCATAGTGACCTTCCCAGGTCAAGCATGTGATGACGGAGATGACAGTACGATAAACGATGTCATCAATGATGAATGTTTATGTGCAGGGGAGGCAGATGCAGATAGTGATGGAGTTGCGAATTCTCTTGATAATTGTTTGGCTGTGGCCAATCCTGATCAGAGGGACACGGATGGAGATGGAGCCGGTGACTTATGCGATACTGATGATGATAATGATGGAGTTCAAGATGATGTTGATTGTGATCCGACAGATCCGAATGTCACTACACAGGTAGGAGATGTTTGTGATGATGGTAATCCTAATACCATGAATGACGTAATCAATAATGACTGTATATGTGAAGGAACAGCTACCGCCGCTACAGCAATAGGAATAACTAATGGGAAAGGTGGTCTCGGAGATACCGTTTGTCTGGATATCATTGTCTCTGGATTCTTCCAAGTCAATAATTTGACCCTTGAGATTGGTCATGACCCAGCATTAGTTGAATTTGCATCTTTTGAAGATGCCAATGTACTGGATGGAATAATGCTATCAAGTGGTCCTTCATCTAATGTCCTTGAATGGGTACAAGGAGATTCTGTAATGACACTCCCTGATAACACCAATATTGGTCAAGTATGCTACATCATAATAGACTCATTTGGCGTCACGCCAGTAGTCCTGACTAATAATACTGATGTCTTTAACGTAGATAATATTTCTGTATTAGACGGATTAGCTGATGGATCTATCTGTTTTGATAGTACATCGATTGTTAATGACATAGACCTCGATGGCATCGAGGATTCTATGGATAATTGTCCTATGACTGCTAATGCCGACCAAGAGGATTTTGATGGTGATGGCATCGGCAATATCTGTGACGATGATGATGACAACGATACAATCTCTGACGATATGGACTGCGATCCATTTGATAGCACTATAGCAGTGTCAGTAGGTATGGCTTGTGATGATGGCGATAGTAATACCATTGATGATCTTATCAATGCTGAGTGTATCTGTGTTGGCACCATCGACACGATGATGATGGA
>CAZDHV010000052.1:0-16035 GCA_964505335.1 uncultured Saprospiraceae bacterium
CCATACCCCTAAGACCCAATAATTAATTAGCTCAAAAAGCTACCTTGCAATCATGTCCAAGATTGAAATCAGAACAGTCGATGTGATGCGATATATCATGCCACTACGAGAAGGCGGGTCCTTACCTGCCATAGTAGAAGCTGATGATGGGTTTCAATATGTGATCAAGTTCAGAGGAGCGGGGCAAGGCAAGAAAGCTCTGATAGCGGAGCTGATCGGAGCAGAACTCGCCAGAGCCATCGGGCTCCGAGTCCCAGAAGTCGTATTTATGAATCTCGATGATTCCTTTAGCAAGGCGGAAGGTGATGAGGAGATACAGGACTTACTGAAATTCAGCGTAGGGCTAAACTTAGGACTTCATTTCTTATCAGGAGCCATCACTTATGATCCGCTGGTTTCTGTGGCAGATTCGCTACATGCGTCTTTAGTTGTTCTGTTGGACAGCATCATCAGCAACATAGATCGTACTGCCAAGAACACCAACTTGCTCAACTGGAATAAAGAGTTGTGGTTAATAGATCATGGTGCAAGCCTTTATTTTCACCATAACTGGGCCAGCTGGGAGTCTCACTTAGATCGGACCTTCCCATTAGTAACAGGACACGTTCTCTTATCAAAAGCAACTAAGCTCTCAGAGGCTGTAACGATCATAAAAGAACAGCTATCATCCGATACGATCACCGAAATTATTGATGCGCTACCAGAAGATTGGCTCATAGAAGAGAATAGTCCACTAACTCCAATGGCCAAGAGACAAGCCTATAAGCAGATTCTCTTGTCCAGAGTAAACAATATTGACGTACTCGCTAAAGAAGCTGCTGATGCCAGATAAGCTCCTATACGAATATGCCGTCATCCGGGTAGTCCCCAAGGTTGAGCGAGATGAGTTCTTTAATGTTGGTGTAATCCTCATGTCCAAAGAGAGGGATTTCCTACAGATGAAAACTCAGGTGTACGAAACGAAACTAAAAGCCCTATGTCCTGAAGTAGATGCAGATATGATCAACGCATATCTGAAGTCATGGGCATTAGTCTGTGAAGGAAGAAAAGGAGGCGCAATTGGAGCACTCGAACTCAGGGTGCGATTCAGATGGCTCACCGCCAATAGAAGTACGATCATCCAAAGTTCTCCTGTCCATCCTGGATACTGTGATGATCCAGAGCAAGAATTGGAAAAACTATTTAATCAATTGGTATTATAGTTGAGATTATGGATTATTAGCAAAATCTCCAGAAGCACAGTTGGCCCGATCGATTTCTAACTGACTTCCTTCTTCCACTAAGAATCCTGGATGTAGTTCTATATCGTTGAGTGCAAAAAATCCAACCTTGGATTCATTAATAATGCTGGAGAAAGCTTCGAAATCGTCCGCACTATACAGATTTTGATCTGTGGTGATGTCCTCTGTGATAACCCTATTTTGATGGCAAGGGTATATTTCTCTCGTCTCGCTATATGGCGAAACAGAAGATTCATTACACACATATTGAATCTGGAATTCATATCCTGTAACAGAGCCTAAATTCAGGATGCTATCTATGGCATTGTGACTCGAGGCGCGATCATAATCCCATATAGATTGACCAATCTCTCTAACCCGAATATTGCGACTGATAAATCCCTCTGCAAAATGGAATAAGAGGGCATGAGCACTGTCAACCGAAATTGCAGGTTCCCTTTCAGGAGTACTACAGATCTGACCCAATGGCCCCTCAATAAAAAAAGTAATACTGCTCGAATCACTCTCTGTAGCGTAATAGGCAACGTTGTAGTTCAGTGGGTCTATGCTATCTTGAGAACCCAATCCAACCAGCAACTCATTGATATCGTCTTCAATGTCGCTGTCTGATGTTGACGACCACTGCCCTTGGATTACGTATCGCTCAATATCACCGTCAGTATGGATGGAGGCTGTGGAAGGATTAAACCTTGAATTGATAGAGACGATATCTTGTTTGATTTCACTGGTGTCAACAGATACCAGCAACTGCAATGGAACTCCCGGAGTAGCAGGAGTATGCCAGAGGGAGTCATGCATTAGATTTTGGTTGACATAGTCAACATAGGATTGTTCAAGCGCAGAATCATGCTCTATCACATTAACTAATGAATCAAATAGGATAATCTCTTCTGACTTAAGATGTATGAGCAATTCATCAATTATTGGGTTGTCATGCTCATACAAGTAATGCCATAACATGGGGCTAAAATCGTAGTAGGCCAGCGCATTACCAGATCCATAAGAAGAATTGAAAATTTGATCGAAGCCCTGTATGTTTCCATGATTGTTTATTCTTTCTCTCGTTACTTCCAATAGACCGACGCCATCTGATCTAGTAGATCCTGATAAGAACTGAGCCATCCCTTCTTCAAGCCATACTAAGCGACTATTTTGATAGACTTCAGCAACACCCCACTGACCTGGTATCAGATAGCGAGCTTGCAAGTAGTGGATGTACTCATGTCTGAATAGCTCCTCGAGCGTAAATTGACTTTCGTTTTCTGTTCTTTGATAGGTAAAGAAAGCCCCAATCTGTTCGATGTAGACACCACCTGAATTTGGAAAATTTATGCCATATAGCAGATTATTGTAATCGCTGTAATCTTGTCGTGTCCCATATACCACGGCTCTCACGGTATCATTTTGATCTTCCGGGACAACGCTATGGTCACCAATCATTCTGAAAAATTGTGCTCTAACTTCTTGGGCCCCTTGATATAGCGCTTGCGCCTCATCATAAGATAAAGGAGTTTCAATGATAAATGTACCTTGATCGAAACTATAGGAATTCGGGAGCGTGCGCTGTCTTAGATCTTGGATGATTGATTCAGATGTATGTTCAAAATTCTCATCGTGCTCTGCAAGTTCAAGTGCAGAGCTGAGCCATTGTGGGCTGAAGGATTCATAAGTATCATTGACGTCATTAAGGGCGGCAATGATTGCAGCTTGTACAGGATCATGTTCTATCATGTTTATCAATCCTGTAACTGAAAAATTAGACAAGTCGTCAAAGTGTGTATAGGTGTTAGACTTCAGATTAGTATTTATGGCAACATCTCGTAGACTATTGATCAGATCAGGTTGATTGCTGAGTTCCGTTAAGAAAGCTTCATTCAATGGTGCGTACCTGAAATAGATGTCGAGCAAATAGTAATAACAGAAATAATAAGGATAGATATTATTTAGATTGTCATAGCCGTCAGTAGCGATATCATCCAACAGAGATCCTGCAATTTGCATGATTTCCACAGATGAATTCAGTGAGTCTCTGGAACATGCGTTTATGAAATGTGCGGTAGTGAACAAACCGACCTCTGAATCTAGGAGTTCTGAACTATTATTAGCATAGGCCAAAAGTGTTTCCTCAATGGTATCCCATGTTTGTGAAGAATAGCTTATACGTGATGGGAAGTCAGCAGAGAATTGGACAGCAAGTCCGAGATATGTCATTAGGCTCAAGCTCCCATTGTCATGAGTCCCATCAAACTCGATGAATATCTGTTGAGCTTGATTAGCTATGAATTGCACATTTGACTCTGAAAATAGAGCTGGCGATTCTGTGGTGTTAAAGGACACTAACACACGATATAGACAATCAAATGGATCTTCAATATCTACTAAAACCTGATATAGCTCGAATGGGGCAAACTGATTAAATTCTTCTAAGGTCGAAAAGGTACAACCAACGAGTGATGAAACACTTTCGCCACTTTCCTTTGGGATTAGCTGGTCTAAATTCGAAGTGTTTTCATGAATGCAGAAATCTTCTATTTCTTCTGACGCAATTTGTGCGTGAGCAGAAAACCACCATCCCAGTATGATCAGCGTTAAGATTTTTTTCATCCCCTCTAAAGTTACCTTTAGGACTTGAAAGGACTAGACTTTCCCTTACCCGAGAATTAGGGATTTTTTGCTTATAGCTTTACAAATGTTAGGTATAAGACGGATATTTTCTGTTGAATCCTGTGTTAGTTGCAATGCATAGAGCGACTTGACATTATTTCAATCTAATCCTATTTAAGTCATTCGGATTAAAAATCGCCCGAAATACAGTTAGCCCGATCGACTTCCAACTCACTTCCTTCTGCCACTAAGAATCCTGGGTGCAGTTCGATATCGTTCAGTGCAAAGAAACCAACTTTGGACGCATTTGAAATAGTCGAGTGTGCTTCAAAATCATCTGCACTATATAGACTCTGATCTGTCGTGATATCCTCTGTAATAACCCTGTTTTGATGGCATGGGTATATTATATTGATTTCTGTGTATGGTGAAATTGATGATTCATTGCAGACATATTGAATTTGATATTCGTATCCAACGTTAGAGGTAAGATTCAGAAGGCTATCAATAAAATTACTGCTTGATGCACTATTGTAGTCCCAATCTGTTTCTCCGATCTCTCTAATTCTAATGTTTCGCTGTTCATAATCACCGGAGAAATGAAATAACAAGGCAAATGAACTATCCACAAATATAGCTGGGTCTTCCTCAGGTAATTCACAGCCTCTACCTACAGGTCCTTCAATGATAAAAGGCACAATGCCGTTATTTTCTTCAGTGGCATAGTAAGCAACATTGTAGTTAAGAGGATCGAGTTCATCTTCTGAACTCATTGAGATGAGTAAGTCGTTGATATCCTCTTCAATAGATTCATCTATATCTCTCTGCCAGATGCCTTCAATTCTGAATCTTTCTTGATTTTCTTCGCCAATGACTGATGAGCCTTGCGCATCAAATCGTGGATTAAGAGACTCTATCTCTGCCATGATATCATCAAGGTTAGCTGAATTCAGGTCGTCATATACAACCGACTCAGTTACTGGCGTAAACCATAACGAATCACGTGTGATATTACTGTTGATGAAGTTTATATACTCCTGCTCTTGATCTGTATCATTATTAATAGATGTGATCAGAGAATCAAAAGCCGGAATATTGAGCTGTTTCAAATGGGTAAGCATCTCCTCGATTAACTCTCGATCACTGTCATACCAGTAATGCCACAATAATGGACTAAAATCATAATAAGAAAGGGCATTGCCAGATCCATAAGAAGATGCAAAGATTTGATCAAAACCTTGTATTGCACCATGATTGTTGATTCGCTCTCGAGTAACGTCTAATAGCCCGATTCCATCTGTCCGAGTCGCTCCTGTCAGGAATTGAGCCATCCCTTCTTCTAACCATACCAGTCTACTGTTCTGATATACTTCGGCAACACCCCAATCTCCTGGGATCAAGTATCTTCCTTGGAGATAGTGAGTGTATTCATGCCTGAAGAGTTCTTCAGTTGTGAACTGACTTTCATGCTCTTCCCGATCATAGGTGAAAAATGTGCCGAATATCTCGATATAGACTCCTCCAGAATTCGGGAAGTTTATACCATACAGCAGATTGTTAAAATCTACATAGTCCTGTCTGGTTCCATACACTACAGCCGTAACAGTATCATTTTGATCTTGTGGAACAACACTATGGTCTCCTATTAATCTGAAGAACTGAGCACGAACTTCTAGCGATGCTTCATATAGAGCCTGAGCCTCCTCATAAGAGAGTGAGGTTTCAATTTGAAATCTGCCTTCGTCAAATATGTGTGTATTAGGAAGTGTAAGAGCCCGTAGTTCTGTTGTCAGACTCTCTGAAGTATGCTCAAAAGTGTCATCGTGCTCTGCCAATTGGAAGGCTGCAGTCAACCACTGCGGACTAAAAGACTCATAGGTATTATTCACCTCATTTAGGGCATCAATTACATAGGACTCTACTGGTTCATGATTGATCATACTCACCAGGCTGATCACCGAGAAATTTGATAAATCATCAAAATGGGTATACGTTTCAGTGTTTAGATTAGTATTGATTGCAACTTCTTCTATGCTCGTGATAACATCAGTATGATTCACTATTTCATCCAGAAACTCTGGATTGAGTGGGGCATACCTAAAGTAAATATCAAGGAGATAGTAATAGCAGAAGTAGTATGGATATACATCTTCAAATTCATTGTAGCCATCGGTCGCCAAGTCGTCTAATAGATCACCTACAAACTCAATTATCTCAACTTTAGAATTTAGCGAATCTCGTGCACTTGCATTTAAAAAATGGGAAGTCGTAAAAAGGGCTAGTTCAGATTGTATTTTATTGATGGGGTTATTATGGTACACTAACATCGATTGTTCGATTGCACTCCATGTCTCGGGAGTAAAGCTTATAAAGTTGGAAAAGTCTGCAGAGAATTGCACCGCAAGTCCCAGATAAGTCATTAGCGCTAGGCTGCCGTTATCATCTACTCCATTGAAGCTTTGAAAATAGGGCTCTGATAAAAGAGCAACAGTACGTACATGCTCATTAGTAAACACCTGCGGTGATACAACAGTGTTAAAGGATACCAAGACTCTATATACACAAGCTTGAGGCTCATGAGCGGCTAACAATACATCAAACATACGAGATGGAGAAAGTTGAGCATAAGCTGCTACGCTGGATATAGCACAATTGACATTATTACTTATACCGCCTGGTGGATCTAGCGGAATGAATTCTTCAACTTGGTTAGAGTCATGACTACAAAAGTCCTCAATCTCTTCGTTAGGTTGTTGCGCAATTGCATACGACAACTGAAATAGCACTAGGGCTATAAGTGTGTAAAGCTTCATGTTAAAAATTGTAAGTAACACGAAGAATCCAATTTCTATGCCATGGACAGTAGGTTAGCTGATAAACTTTCGACAAGTAAGTTAGCCGACAAAAAGGAGGAGTGATTAGCCCGTATAAACCCTTATTTTTTGGTCTATAGTCACTTGAAAGTACTTATCCGACTCCCTCGTGAAACACTATTATACGCACGAGCTTTAATCTCTTTTCCAGACGTGAAGCTTATAGGATCAGTATAGAGAGATGATTGTTTAGTAGGCTCACTGCCATCTGTTGTATACCGTATTTCGAGGCCTGGATAGAGGGTGTTCATTTCGATGGTTTCTCCTGCGCTAGAGATACCTGGAGGCGGTATGCGATATTGTATCCCTCCGTCAATGTATCGATCTAATCTTAGGAGTTCCCTCTGACCTATGGTATTCACGAAGTTGTGATATTCATCAGTATAGTTTGCTGTGATTGGAGACCATGCTCGTTGGGCTAAGCCAAAAATTTTAGGAAAGATCATATAATCTACGAGGTCCGCTTCGTATAGTGTTTCGCTCCATAGTTGGGCTTGTATGCCTAGGATACGCTGTTTGCCCGACTCTGTCAGTTTGTCTTTAGACTTGATATATGCTGGGTCGAGCGGATTGCCACGCAAGTCATGCGTAGCTTTGGCCATAACATCCAGAGGCTCCAGATCAAATGCGGTCTTAGCGTTAGTGAGTCCGGACCAGTCAAGGCCACCCTCTCTCGGATCGCTGTCGTACGCCAGATCAAAATAGTAGGATGCCGAGTTACACATCACTGCATCAAATCCCGCATTAGCAAGTTTATATGCCATGTCCTCTCGGCCCCAACCCCAAGAGGCATTCCATACATAGGGGAGCATTGGTTCCCCGATTAAATCCTTATTGATCTCAGTGCCGTTGTGCCCGTCTGCGCTGTGAGCCAGAACGATTTCTTCCCAACCGGCTGTTACTATATCATATTCATTAAGGATACCTCTGATGAAGTATAGCATGTTGGGATGTAGATCATCGGTCCCACTGAGATTTTCCATTTCGGATAGAAAGCTCTGACACATCGGTGATTTTTGCCAGGCGCCATACGGTACTTCATCCCCACCTGTGTGGAGTACTTTAAGTGGCACTCCAGCATCCTGGTGCATTTTGACGGTTTCTCTAAGCACTTTTTCAATGAAGGTGTATGAACTCTCTCGACATAGATTAATGACATTGTCATTATAATTCTGTGCTGAGGAGTACTCGCTCTGATCTGCTGGATCGTGCAGCATATATTCTTCCGCTTCTTCTTTTTTACCTGCTTCCATTAGGCGATTATATCGAGCACGCATTGATATAATAGCTGCTCTGGCATGACCTGGCAAATCGATTTCTGGTATTACTTCGATATGTCTGGCAGCTGCATATTGCAGTATTTCCATGTAATCCTCACGAGTATAATAGCCGGTGCTGTAAGAGTTCTTGGCGATACCTCCCGAACCATATGCAGGCCTGAGGCGATCTGATTCATCGGGAGTATATCCGCGAGTTCCGCCGACCTCTGTCAGCTCTGGTAAATCGGGAATCTCTAATCGCCATCCTTCATCATCCATGAAGTGGAAATGAAACTTGTTCAGCTTATATCGACTCATAAGATCTAATACTTGGAGGACCTTATCCTTTTTATGAAAATTGCGAGCAACGTCCAGCATAAATCCTCGATAACCAAATCGTGGTTGATCGCTAATTTCTCCAACAGGTATTTTTACTTCATCCACGTCATCCTCAGGATGTGTAGGCTCTATCAGTTGTACGATGCTCTGAATTCCATAGAATATGCCAGCTGCATCTCCAGCCTTAATAGATATGTGATCTGTCTTGATTGATAGATTATATTGTTCTGGATTCATATTAGGCTCTATGCTACAGGCGATGGTTCCCTTATCGCCTGACTTTACAGATATCGAGACATACTTTGATAGATGCTCGGTGATAGCCTTTTCTTGGGCATCAGACAATGCCTCTGGAAGAGTAAGTGAGGCCTTTTTATTAAAAAAAAAGTGTTGGTCTGATGATAAGTCCATTGAGGATGGTAAGGGCAATATACTTACTATGTCAGAAGCTGCCTGTATTGGTATGTTTTGAGCGATCTCAAAGCGTTGCTTGGCATCGGTAGGATTAAGCGCTTTAAGTGTTTCATGATTGATCCCATGAATATTGACCTCTGGTATATCATAGGTGGTATCATTAATCCTCATGAAGACTCCTCGAGGGATATTGCTCCTACGCTCTATATATCCTCGATGCTTATAACTCAATGTAAGCGATTCTCCAACATGAACCGTGTCCGATGGAAAAAACACTTCGATATACTCACCACTGGGATTGGTAAACTGGACATTGGATGGGATGCTACCTTCCACAGGTCCTCCAGCAATCTGATTGAAGTGAAGAGAATAAGAACCAGGGATCCAATTGCTTACTCCCATATTCTTTAAATTCCAGCTAACTGTTGAGCTGGTATCTACAGTAGAAATAGAGTTTAGGGTCCAATTTATCTCAGCAACTTGTGAAGCTGGAGTGGTGTACGTAACACTGTTTTGTTGACAACCAAATATGCCCAATGCCAAGACTATAATATAGGATAGTTTCTTCATAACTGATGAATTGAATAGCTTAAGTAGGTACTAATAGATTTCAACAACCATATCCACTTCCACGGCAATATTTCTGGGTAGTGATCCCATTCCCACTGCCGCTCGAGCATGTTTGCCCCGCTCACCAAAAACGGCGACCATGGTATCGCTGTAGCCATTTACAACTTCAGGCTGATTGCCAAATCCTGGTGCGGCATTAACCATGCCTGTAACCTTAAGGATCTGCTTGACTCTATTGAGGTCGCCAAGATGATCTTGAAGAACCGAGAGCTGAGCGATAGCGGCCCATTTGGCTGCTTCATAGCCTTGTTCGATAGTGAGGTCTGTACCTACTTGGCCAGTTATATTAGTTCCATCGGGTTTGCGTGGACCCTTGCCTGCCAGATACAAGACCTTGCCCGCCTGTCTGATATTGACATAGTTAGCAACCGGTGCACCAGGTGCTGTAAGTTCGATACCCAAAGAATCGAGCCGTGCCTTATAGTCGATATTAGTACGCTTGTATCCTGAGCCTTTGGCTTGATTATGACCATCATGATTGCCGTGCTCATGAATTTCGTGCCCATGTCCTTTGCCTTGAGGATGGTCATGATCTTTACAAGAGTATAAGGTAATTAGAAGAGCTGAGAGGAGTAGCAGTAAGATAGGTCTGATCATGTATAAGGAGTCTAAATCAAAAAAATTAGATAAAATACTAATGTAGTGATTGCTGAGTTAACCTTTCAACAATATGAAGCATTCATAGACTAACTTATATGTTGATTGTTAGGGGTTTACCCCTCTACATACTGTCTTCCTAATTGTAACTTACAAACCAACGAATTCTGATGATCAGATTGAAACAATTCTCGTGGACAATAATATTCCTATTGTTCAATGTCTACGTATTCTCCCAAGAGGAGGGATACACATGGCAGAACGTGCCAATAGGTGGTGGAGGATACATTACTGGGATGGTCATACACCCACTCGATGCCGATCGACGATATTATCGTACGGATGTTGGTGGAGCCTATCGTTATGATCCAGCCAGTGGAGGGATGGTCCAGATGATCAGCAGTGAATTAAGAGATTATTATTCAGTTGAAGGTATCGGCCTACATCCGACGAATACATCAGAACTCTATCTCGCAGTAGGCCGTGGATGTAGAACTACTTCTGCGATCCTCAAAAGTACCGATGGAGGGTTGAGCTTCACACCACTATCAATTAATTATCCTAACGGAGTACCAGCTCTATCATTTGCTGGGAATGGCGGAAGAAACTGTCCTGGAGGCGATGACCTCTATAGACAAGGGAACCCGATAGCGATTAATCCGCACAATACCAGCCAATTGTATGTAGGTTCTCGTAGCAATGGATTGTACATTATAAATCTCAATACCTTGAGTGCTACACAAATCGCACATAGCGAGATTCCGCACAATAGTAATCAGGTTAATATTAGAACAATAGAGTTTCATCCTACTCAGAATTATGTTTACATCGCTTACCCAGAACATGGATTTTATAGAGGAGAGACGGATGTGTTTCCTCCAGATTTTCAGAGATATACGACGAATGGATTGACTGAGGCCATGGATATTTCTATATCCAAAAACGCCAACTATTTAGTGGTAGCCTGTCTCCATCAAGGAGTGGCCAAGGCCACCAATATAACAGGTAACATGTCCTGGTCATCGATGAATATTCCTACCGCTAATCCACTGCCAGGAGATGGGTACTTGGTGGCATCATGCAGTCCTCATGACAACAATGTAATTCTTACGATTGATGGAGAGTTCAGGTATATCGATAACTTGTTAATTAGCACGAATAGCGGCAATAGTTGGTCGACTATAAGTTCTGAGGAATTTCCTCACAATCCTGAGGATAACTTGTTTACCTACAATGAGTTGATAGGGTCACACGTAGCGGAAATTGCATTTGATTCAGAAGACGCCAACAGTATTCACATAACTGGATGGTTTACCTCTTTCCAATGTAATAATTTCACACCCAATGGAAATCTAATATGGCATAACCGAGAATCTCTCGGCCACGAAGAAATTGTGACCACAGACATTATCTCATTTCCTACTAATAATCCTGGCAATAACTTGTTAATCGGTAGTGCAGATCATACACCATTTATATTTGATAATCGCATAGAAGAAGGAGACATATTTCCAGAGCACGATATCAAGGAAACCTTTACGAATTCTACTCAAGTCAATGAGACGGCAACAGCCGATTACTGCGAGTCAAATAGCAATCATATCATTGCCTGTCTGACGAAAGATCAAGGCAACAACCTAGGAGAGATCTATAAATCCGAAGATGGCGGGCAGACCTGGTCCTTAACTAACTACAATGATGATAATAAGGGTATCGTCGCATTGGCCTCGGTAGACACAGATAATCATATTGTATTAAATGAAGATCGCCTGCTGTATACCACCAACAATGGCGCTAGCTATCAAGAACCGGCTAATAACTTTGGGCGCTACGATAGATGTAATAATAATATCAACTATACCTGCTTAGGTGCAACAGATTTTGGTCCAGGCAAATCCATTAATAGCATATTTACTGGATTCAGAGGTATATCTGCAGATCGCAATCATGATTGTGTGTTTTACTATGTCGACTGGGATAATGGTGACTTCAGTATATCCACGGACAAGGGTGAGCGATGGTGTATGATCAGTAGTGATCTGCCAGCAGCCAGTAACAACTTTGAGCGCAGTAGATTGAATAGCATACCTGGTCATCCTGGTCATTTATGGATTAATATCGACAACAGACTGTTTCGCTCGGTTAACTATGGCGTTAATTGGACGGAGAGTACTAATATCCCTAATGGGCATCGTGTTAGAGCCTTTAGCTTTGGTAAAGGCATACCGGGCACGAACTATGAAGCGCTATACATCTTTACTGAAATCGGCGAATTTGAAGATCAGATATATAGATCTGATGACCAAGGAGCGAGTTGGGTTCAGATCACCAATCATGCTGAGGGAGAGCTGTGGGGTAGTATAAAATTCTTAGTAGGCGACCGTAATGTACCTGGCCGAGTCTATGCCACAGCATCAGGCCAAGGTGTCCTGTATGGAGATTCTGATATTCATAACGTCTGCGACAATGAAGAAAAGCTTGTGAATGGAGAATTTGATGATAACAACAATCCGACTATTCCTGATTGGAATCTAACGACGGTAAATGGTGCCAGCGCCAATGGCTATATCAATGCATTTGACAAGGCGGTTGTCGATGTCGGTAATATTGGAACTCAACCCTCGAGTATAAGACTATCACAAGACGGCATATCACTGATCAACTCCAAAGTATATCTGATTCAGACTAACATACGTGCAGATCAGGATCGAAATGTCACCATCCAGTTGCGCAATAAAAATACAGGAGCAGTAATCTATGAGCAAGAAACTCATGTCAGAGATGTGAATACCTTCTTCAATTTTGTTTTCCCGTCTACTGTTACTATTAACAATGCTGAAGTGTCCATACTACTTGGTGGCGATAACGCCAGCATTTATGTAGATGAAGTGAGATTGCGTGAGTTTTGTGAAGGTGATATTAACACGATCAACTGTGATGATTATCTATACTTGAAGGATCATGAAATCATTACAGATGGCTATACCTCTCGAGAGCTTATAGAGTCTGATGGCATTATATCGAGTAATGATCAAACTAGCTTTAGCAGTAATCTTATCTTGCTAAATCCAGGTTTTGAAACGGCTCAAGGAGCCATCTTTGAAGCATTGTTGGATGGGTGTGATTAGATCAAACTATTCAGTCTGTTCGCACCAACGACCGAGTTGTCATAATATCTTAATCCGCTGATAAGAATCCTCGCTCTGCAGAATACTCACAGTTAGCATGAGACAATAAGTTGACACGTCAGAAACGTTGAAAGACCTCAGTGAAACTATTCTAATTATGGGTCACCAAGGAATCTCTAAGCTTGTTATTCTGCTACTACTAATATTGGGGCTGTCTACAATCTCATCAGCACAAGAAAAATCAATCGAACTCTATATCACTCATAGTATCACAGATGAACCGATTGCCTTTGTTAATTTATGGTTGCCCAAGTGGAACATAGGTGGGGCTACTAACCTTGATGGTCGCTGTAACTTGATCATACCAAGTTTTTCTAAATCGGATACTCTGGTCTGTTCGTTTATTGGTTTTGAAAAAGAGCTCGTGCCTATAGAAATAGGTTCGTCAGGCATTATAGAAATCTCCTTGACGCCGTCTTATGAACTACTTGATGAAGTAGTTGTGTCAGCACATATAGACGACTCAATAGATCCGAAAAAGCTGATAGAACAGGCCATTAGCAAGAAATATATTAAACAGAATTACCCTCAGACATCGCAAAATTATCTCATCTCCTATCGAGAATTATTACAAGAAGATGGGATGAACATCACGCTCAATGAAGCAGTAGCTGATATCATCTATTCCTCCTATCCTCAGAAGGTTTCGTTTCCTAAAGGAATTCGAAAATCTCTTGCTGAGAATGAGACACAAACTACTAAATCCAACAGGGATGAGGAGAGTACTAAGGCACGATTGTTAAGTTTTAATAGCCAGTATTTCAAGTATTACCTATCTCAAGATGATCGGTGTCTCTTTCGGCAAGCACGGTTTAGTGATAATCACAGCACTCATGGGTTAAGGTTTTCAATCGCTAATGGTCCAATGGACTTATTGACAATGGACAAGGTCAAGTATCGATACGACATGCTCGATCCCAAGGTGATTGACAAGTATCAATATTCGCTTGATAACATCATATCAATTGGTGATGAGGAGGTTTATGTGATCGGTTTTAAACCAATACATGACAGTACAGACAGACGTTTTGGTTTGAATAAAAGAATAAAGGAAGCCTTGCTGGCAGGTACTATATATGTGCAAAAAGAAGATCTGGCTATCCTTAAGTTTGAGGCTCAACTTTATGCAAAGACTCGATATGAAGCCCAAAGGGCCTGGCAAAAATACGCTAAGAGCAATACCGTAATGGTCAATTATAAGAAGCAAAGAGACCAGAAATACCACTTGCACAAAATCGTTACTGAACAAGACTATTTAGATGAAAGATTTGAAAACTCATTTCTGGTTAAAAGGCAATTAAATATATTGAATATAGGGGGAGAGCCTGAGTATGATAGGGTAATCTCTGAAACTAAGATTAGCTATTTTGCGAACCATCTCAGAGATATGATTACTCCTATTTATGACGGAAAAGACTGGGAATATTTGAATGATTATGACAATTATCCGGCCTTAGATAGATCGATTCTGAAAGACTTATCCAACTCTATTCCGTTGGAAGAACAGTTCATGAAAAATAGCTATGATCGCTGATGATACAGGTGTTTTACTTCTTTCTTAATCGAACACCGGATGGTCCATCTATGACAAATCAATCTATGTTGCGAGATAGTAAATCGTAATAAATATAATTTTCCGTTTGATTTAATTCTTCAAAATCCATTGAACAAACATTTCGCTATTAGTAAGAGTGAAAGATATTGATAATAGGAGTGTTTGGGTTAGTGATAAGCGCTGACTCACTATTATCCAAAAAAGCCATGCTTGGCGGGCATGGCTAAAAGTTCTCAGGAATGCTATCTAAAAATGATTTTTACGTTACTTTCCTATAAGACAAATGAAACGAAGTTTATCCCTAGGTCAGACCATATATTATGTTGAATAACTCATTAGAGGACATGACTCTTGATAAAGCTTATCTTTGCACTCTTTTTGAGGATACTTATTCTTCTCAGTCGTAGTCTATAGTGCCATGCCTATGAAACGTAAGAGCTCAAAGTCATAAAATACATAAGCTTTTGAATCTTACCTTCAACGACTTAAGCCTTCAAGCTCAGATATTAAAAGGACTAGATGACCTAGGCTTTGAGACGCCCACACCAATCCAAGCTCAAGCCATACCACATCTACTCGAAAGTGATGGCGATCTGATTGCTCTGGCACAGACTGGAACCGGAAAGACCGCTACTTTTAGTTTGCCTATCCTCAATCAGATCGATACTGATGACAACACCGTACAGGCGATCATACTTACGCCTACCCGTGAGTTGTGCTTGCAAATCTGTCGTGACATAGAATCATTCAGCAAGCATATGCCCAGGGTTTCAACACTTGCAGTATATGGTGGAACTGGAATCCGTGAGCAGATCAGGGCACTCAGCAATGGTGTACAAATTGTAGTAGGTACTCCAGGTCGAACACTCGATCTAATAGAGCGGCGCAAGTTGAAGCTTGGCAATGTCAGTTACCTCGTCCTTGACGAAGCAGATGAGATGTTGTCAATGGGATTTCAAGATAGCTTGAATGCAATCCTCGATACTACGCCTGATGAGAAGCAGACCATCTTGTTTTCGGCCACAATGCCTAAGGAGATACGGAAGATTGCCAAGAAGTACATGACAGATCCTCATGAGATATCTGTCATAGAAGAGAATAAGAGTACGTCCAATGTGAGTCACGAGTACTATATGACCTTACATAAAAACAGGTATAAGGTGCTCAAGAGGTTAGCCGACTTCCATCCAGACATCTATAGCATCGTATTCTGTAGAACTCGACGAGAGACTCAGCAGATCGCTGATAAGCTAATGCAAGATGGTTACAGTGCAGACTGTACTCATGGCGATCTGTCTCAAGCCCAACGGGATCAGGTCATGCAGCGATTCCGTG
>CAZDHV010000053.1:0-15393 GCA_964505335.1 uncultured Saprospiraceae bacterium
GTAGATCTTGATATCAATGTTTTCATGCTCATCGAGGGCAAGCACATACTCAGGATGAACATCCACAAGGAGATCATCGACAATCAGTCTTATTTTAACTCCACGACAGGCTGCTTCAAGCATGTAGTCACATGCAATTACACCGATGTTGTCCTCTGAAAAAATGAAGTATTGGATGTCGATGGTTTGCTGCGCTTGTTGACTTAGCCAGGCTCTGGTAATGATGGCTTCTTCTCCTTCTTCAAAGACATAAACACCCGTTTGGTTCAGGCTATCCCGATGTGGATTGAGCGAGTCGAGAATGGCAGATAGAGTTGGTTCGTGATCGAATGATTTTTGCAAGCATACATCACTATTTGGCAGATCAGGTTCAGTATCTTCTGAAGAACAAGCGATAAGGATAAATAGTAAGAAAGATAGAGTCGTCAGCAAGAGCCATAGCGAGTGTCGCTTCATATTGCTAAGATAGCTCTTGTCTGCGGACTGTGTCCACTGATGGGGTCAATCTATCTTTTCGTATGATCGTCTACATTCTTCTATACAGAGCGCATTTAAATCGACCTCACAGGGTCCTTGAACGGTAATAAAACGTCTATCAATAATATCTCCATTAGTGTCATCAGCGAAGATTATGACTGAATTAATGACTGAAAAAGTGCCAGTATTCCTCAATTGTCCCCCTAGAAAGAAGTTGAAACTACTATCGATTGATAATTCCCAGCGCTCAAGTTGCTCTTCATTAGGAATCTGTATTGGGCAAGAAATGTCGCCAGGGCTGTTGCAGAACTCAAAGAGCTCCCAGGTACCGATTAGATTAAATTCTTGATCATCACAAGAAGGGGATGAGCATGCAACGCCTAATAGAACGGAAAGAGTGATCAGATACTTCATAAGCGGACATTTTCTCAGCATGGAATATTTTATTATTCCGTTTCTGCCTCCACGTTGAGGTCATCAAGAATTTCAGACATCATTGCCATTATTTCCACGTCACTCTCACGAACTAATCTTTTAACCAGTTTATATCCCCGTCGACCCTCGGATGAAGTATACACAACTCCAGTAATCTGATCATCTAATCCAAAAGACCAAGTCTTAGCCATAGCAAATGAAGGACTTAACATTCTGAAATCTCCGTCTACTTCCCGTTCACCAACTTTGGACGTTATTTGTCCATAATCTTCAATGTAATTTTCTCCCCCTTTAGAATTTAATGTGTATACCACGTTCTCAATGTAGTAGTTTTTCAATGTAGGGTTTAGTACGTAGTCATAGTCTTTGTCGAGATAAACGTCTACCGGTTCATCATCATTAACCTGAAGTTGCTCTTTACCATATTTAAGAGGTACAGATATTTTTGATTTTGACATGATTTTAATAGGCTCAGTTTGATTGAGCTTGACGATTATATCAGATTCGCTGGGATTATCGATGATTACATCTTTGGTTGGTTGCGAACAAGAGATGAGAACAATTGAAAGGCAAAAGAAAAAAATTTTAAGCTTCATGTACGTGCAGTTGTGTTGAAAAGTCAAGTCGTACTAAAGATATGTCATCTATATGTATTGTTAATCTATAAAATTGATCTTCTGATATGACCATCTGCACCCCTCCTCACAGAGTGGGTTCATATTAAGCTCACAGGGCCCTTGAGGGTTGATAGATCTGTAGTCTAATGTTCCCGTTATATCATCTATGAGGTCAATACGTGAATTAGTTACTGAAAAAGTGCCGCTATTCACCAATTGACCTCCAATGAAAAGGGTGAAACTGCTGTCTGTTCTGAACTCAAAAAACTCATCCTGGTCAGGAGTCTGAATTGGACAGGAAGCCTCAATACCTCCGCTGTAGTTGCAGAACTCAAAGAGCTCCCAAGTACCGATTAGGTTGAATTCTTGCTCATCACACGAAGATGAGGAGCAAGCATATAAACATAGGAGTGAAAATAAAATGATTAGATGCTTCATATACCAATAACGACATACAACTAATAATAGCTGTTTCCTATATCCTTGAGTCTGAATTTGTTTATAATTCTATCACCACCTGATACTCTTCTCCTGGTTTGGTAGGAATAATAATGCCTGCAATGGCCGCTATAGGATGAAAGATTTTGATCTTTTTTGCCAATGCTTAACCAATCTTTAATGGTTTCATTCAACCAATGTGGCCCCGTTGCGTTTAGCGCTTATATTATCTTTATTATTCGATAATTAATTACATTAAAGGTCTTTTTGCAACAGCTCGATTAATATATAAACAGAACTCTCAATGGCTCGATACAGCGAAATAAAAAACATCCTAAAGACTCATAACCTTCGTATCACTGATGGCAGGATTGATGTACTTGAATATTTTACTCGTGAAAAGCGAACCCTGTCAATTAAGGATTTACAAAGTGAACTGAAAGACTCAGATCGCGTCACGCTATATCGAATACTGAATGCATTCACAGAGAATGGTGTGCTTCATAAGATCCCTGATGACAATGGTGTTGTAACGTATGGTCTATGTCATGATACCTGTGACGCCGATGATCACAATCATGATCATATGCACTTCAAATGTTCAGAATGCGGGATTATGGAATGTCTCGATCAGCATATTCCACCTGTTAGTATCCCTGGATATCAGATAAAAGAAGCGAACCTCATCTTGAAAGGAGTGTGTAAACGCTGTGCAGCATAGGTCAACTCGTCAACATCACGACTGCTCCAATAAAGGTCATCAGAATGATGAAATATCTATAGCTGCTATCATTGAATAGAGTCACCAGCTTAAGACCCATAATAAATCCTATCGCAAGGAACGGTAGGAGCCATAGACCAACATAAAAACTATTGAGATCAATAGTCTTCCACATGAATATGTGAAAGGGCAACTTGAACAGGTTGATGACGAAAAACAACCAAGCAGCTGTTCCAATAAAAGTCTCCTTAGAAAGTCTCATGCTCAAAAAGAAAAGGTTAGCGAATGCCCCAGCTAAATTGCCAATCATCGTAGTGATGCCAGTTAGAATGCCGAGGATCATTCCTAAGCCAGTGGATCGACTTTCAAGCTGGATAGTTGAGCGCTCATACCATACCATCAGTGAAACACTGATGATGATAATAGCTGCCATAACTTTCTGGAAAATCTCTTCAGGCATCGCATCCCCTATGAAGGCACCGATAACAACACCGATAGCCACATAAGGAAGTAGCTTGAAAAGCAGTTGCCAATTGCATTTCTTGTTATAATAGATCACCGCAGCGATATCTCCAGTGATGAGTAGCGGAAGCATGATTCCAGTTGAGTTCTTAGCACCATAAGCCAGCGCAAGGAGCGTGACAGCAATGGCCGATATACCCTTAATGCCTGCTTTTGAACATCCTATAAGGAATGCTGCTAACGCAGCTCCAATACTTAATCCTGCCATAAGTGCCTTCTCATTACCACAAAGAAACTATGATATCCTATCTTGCCAAAACCGATAAATACGTTTATGACTTTTATTCTTCTGGTTCTGTGCAATGTGGCTTTGGCGATCATATTCAAGTATTTTGAGAAGTATAATGTTGACAACCTCAATGCCATTGTGGTCAACTACTTTACTTGCGTAGTTAGCTCCTCTATATTCTTGGGAGTGCAGTCAGTTCCTTCAGATTTTTATTTAAAACCTTGGTTCGGTAGTGCGGTAATGATGAGCCTCTTGTTCATCATTGGTTTTAATCTAATGGCATTGTCTTATCAACGAGCTGGTTTAACCCTGACTGGTATTATGCATAAGATGTCACTGTTGATATCAGCAGCATTTCCAATTATCTACTATGAAGAGATATTGACTCATTATAAGTTGATTGGGTTTGTTGCTGCTATTATTACCGTAATCCTGGTCAATTATCCCAGCAAATCCGGTGGTTTTGCTATTCGTAACAAATGGATCATCGCACTACCTATTATCGTTTTTGCCATGAGTGGCATGATAGAGATTATCCTGTATTACGTGGAGGCGTCTGGCCAGGTTGATGGGGATGGCGTATTTTTCACATCTACGTCATTTGGATTAGCGGGAGCTATAGGTGTCGTAATCGTCCTATTTAGACTACTCACAGGACGATCTCAATTTAGTTGGAAAGATGTTCTTGGAGGTGTTATTCTTGGCTTACCTAATTATCTGACGATCTATCTGCTTCTCCATCTTTTAGATCAAGGCTGGGATGGATCCGTATTGTTTCCATTAAATAATGTCTCCATCTTGGTTACAATTACATTGATAGGTGCTTTCATATATAGGGAACAGTTGAATATGCTTAAGATAGTTGGATTAGTATTTGGTATAATTGCAATAGTGCTTATTGGAACAGGTATTTAAACTATATGTGATATGCGAGCTGCTTTTTTGATTCAATTCGTTGTGATTTCGGTTATACTGACTTTTTTATCCTGTAAATCCAAAGAAGCTGTCTCTGAAGAGACGACTATGGTAAAGACTAAAGCTGTATTATCAGAGTTATTTCAAGACAAGAAATATCATTGTAAAATGAATGAGTCGGGCGACATGCAGTTGTGCTATGCTGACGACGATCCGCAGGGAGATAGATTGCGAAAAGTATATGCAGTTTATGATTCAAATTACAATATGATTTATGGACCTAAAAAGGTTCATGGTACAGTCGACTGGTCTGATGATGATAACTTAATAGTTGAAGTTCTTCCAAGGGTTTTGCATCGAGAGGATTCAGGCAACCAAACGAAGAAAAAAATCATAAACATTAGAGAAATCCATAAGATATGATGAGAAAAATTGGGCTTTTATCGGGGTTGGTGCTACTTCTTCTATACGTCATATTTCAAATAGATTTTGCTGAGCAGTCTGATGATAGTCTTGAGGAAGACAAGTTGTATCGTTCGTACACAGAAAAAAAAGCTGAAAAGAAAAGAGCAGGACTAAAGAAACTTCAGATTACGGAAGAGTTTGCTCGCATGAATCGGCAGATGAGAACACCTGATGATCTTGTTGCCCCATCATATTCTGGTAATTACCGCATCAACGAATACAACAAAAAAGGTCAAACAACCAAATCCAATAATATCACTTTTACCGAGCGTGGCCCAGCGAATGTTGCCGGCCGTACTCGAGCTGTACTAGCATTTACCAGCGATCCTTCTCTCAACACTTGGTTGATAGGTAGTGTATCAGGAGGAATTTGGAAGACCACAGATGGTGGAGATAACTGGGAGAATATGACTTCAGACCTACCGAATTTAGGTTTTAGTACTCTTGCACATTCTGCGGCTAATGAAAATATAATTTACGCAGGTACTGGAGAACATTTTACAAATGACATTGATGGTGCCGGAATGTTTAAATCAGAAGATGGAGGTGAAACCTGGCAACAGATCGTAAGTCCAGAACAATTTCCCGATTTTAGAAATGTTAGCCGTATTGTAGTTGACCCCAATGATCCCAATATCGTACTTGCGACAACTAGGAATAGTATTTGGGCTCGAGTTGTAGACCAGGATGGATTTTTAGGTGCTGACCTGAATGCAGCAATATACAAGTCTACTGACGGGGGAACAACATGGCGTCGAACGTCGAGCTCTACAGAAGATCGATATGACCATATTATAGCGGATCCTACAGATTTCAATAATCTATATGTAGCCATTGACAATGTTAGGGTAATAAAGTCTACCGATGCTGGTGAGACTTGGTTTGATGCAAGCAATGGCCTTAATGAGGGAGGACGTGCAGAAATTGCAATCTCACCGGTTAATCCACAGAGACTATTTCTATCAACACAAGGAACGCTGACAGGTACTGGATCGGATCTATATCTTTCTTCGGATGGAGCAGCGTCTTGGCAAGTAGCCTCAACTTTAGATGTGAATGACAACATTCATTTTCTTGATGGTCAAGGTTGGTTTGATAATACCATAATTGCACACCCACACAATGAAGATATCGTCTATGTAGGCGGTGTGAATTTATTCAAGTTCACCATTAATGAAGGTGTTATTGCTACCACTCGCTTTGATGTAGTCGAGGATGGCACTGAAGGATTTTTAGATTTGATCAATTTTGGTGGTTCGATTGGAGGAGGAGGAATTGATCTAGGCGAGGTACTTACTCAAGAAGAAATCAATCCCATAGAAATCAGATTTGGTCAAGGTGGACAGATGGCACATCGATTTACTGTGGATGGTAGAGGCTCAGGAGTGCCAGATAGTGATTTTCAGTATGAAGATTTAGTTGAGGTGCCATTTCAGATTTGGGATACGCAACTCGATAGACAGTTGATGGTCTCGTTTAGAGATCAGCAGAATGATGGTGTATGGAATCTCATTGAGACATTTACAGGTACGCCAACGTCTGCTAATAGTCGGGAGTATATATATGTCCATGACGTGCAATACACCGAGACGACTGATGTCAATATAGCGAGAACTGGTGGTGGGCACGTATTTCGAAACATGTATTTCATCTGGCCTGTGTTGACAGATAATAGTGAATTTCAGGATAATGACTTCCCGATATCTAATTTCCGAATTGATAAAAATGAGGTAAATGCTATTGAGAAGGGAATAGAAGTTATGTCTGATGCGTATAATGACTTCGATGGCAGGAATACATTTGTTCAGAGTAATCGTAGCGCCTCAGGAGTTCATCCCGATCAGCACAACATATTTATCCTAAACGATTCTCCTGCAAATGAGCAGTTTAGATTGTTAGTGGCAAATGATGGTGGAATCTATGTGTCAAATAGAAGCCGTGATCCTGGTGTGTCAGATCGTTCATGGTCATATGCTTCATTAGGTAATAATACCACCCAATTTTATAGTGCTGATAAAGCACCTGGGACAGATAGGTATATCGGTGGAATGCAAGACAATGGAACCTGGTTCACGCCTTCATTAACCGGGACTAGTGCCACTACTGCTTATAGATTTGCATTAGGAGGAGATGGGTTTGAAGCAATATGGAATAATCGGGATGCTAATTTGCTTATTGCTGGATCCCAATTCAATAATTTCTCTAGATCTATAAACGGTGGAGCTACCTGGAGAAGCGCGACAGAGGGTATCAATGATCAAGGACCGTTCTGGAGTCAATTAGAAAACTCCAAGATGTCTCCTGATCGAATCTTTACGGTAGGAACTTCAGGTGTATGGCGCTCTGACAACTTTGGCGAATCTTGGGAGTCAACAAGGATAAATGATGACCGATGGAGCTTCACCAATTTTATGTCTATAGAAGTGTCGATAGCTGATCCTGACGTGATATGGGCAGGAGGGGCGATGGCTGAAGATAGACGCATATTTGTGTCGACAAATGGGGGTGATTCCTTTAGTGCTACAGACTATTATACAGAAGAAATCTTGGGCAATGCTTCAGGCTTGTCAACACATCCTATAGATAATCGGACTGCATTTGCAATGTTTTCTTTTCAAGGCAGACCTAAGATTCTTCGAACCACAGATTTAGGTCAAAGTTGGGAGGATATTACTGGTTTCGCAGATTCACAAGATGGAACAAGCACTAGGGGATTTCCAGATGTAGCCGTTAACAAGGTTTTTGTCTTCCCTAGCGATATTAATCGTATTTGGGCTGGTACGGAGATTGGAATAGTTGAGTCGTTAGATGGAGGAGAAAGCTGGCAGGTTTTCGATAATGATATGGGAGCGGTTAATGTTTATGATATGATATTGCAAGACGACCAGATCGTAATTGCTACTTATGGTAGAGGAATTTGGACTGCGACGATTGACGGCATACAACAAGATGTCGTCTTTCCGCCAAGAATTAATTCTTCATCTCTATCACCAGAGGGAGAGATTGTTTTAGAGGTTGAGTATTCAGAAGTGTTTGACTCATCAGTAGTGGTGGTTGATGGTGATACAATTGCTCAGGTTGAAGAAAATGAAGAAGGTATTATCAATATAGTTTTGGAGAACCCTGGGATTGAAGGAGATGTGCTAATCACTGTTATTGGATTTATAGACGGAGTCGCATACCCTTCACGGTCATTCAATTTGACTTTGTTCGTACCACTCGATGCAGTAGAAGAATATTCCAATGATTTTGCAGATGCATCTCGTAACTCAGAGTTTATGGGTGAAGGGTTCTCAATCTTCACAGAAACAAACTTTAGTGATCCAGCAATTCATAGCCTTCATCCTCATCCGAATAACACAGAATTGACCTATACATTACTCCAGCCAATAAGGATCAGAGGGCAGCAGTTTTTAAGTTTTGATAATATTGCCTTAATTGAACCTGGTGAGGCGGGTTCGGTATTTGGCGATAATGATTTTTGGGATTTTGTAATTGTAGAGTCTTCCTTGGATGGTGAGGCATGGGTGCCCCTAATTGATGGTTATGATGCCCGTAGTAATGAGCTTTGGCTTCGTGCCTTTGAAGATAATACTCAGCCGAGGTCGTTCTTGTTTGAGCGTATTACAATTGATTTATCTGAGTTTCATGATAGGGACGATGTAATATTGATTAGATTCAGGTTGTTCGCCGATCCAGCAGTCAACGGATGGGGTTGGGCAATAGACAATATTAATGTCATCTTGGATAATACAACTACGACCATAGACATAGATGAATCCGAAAATAAGATATATCCAACGCTTACATCAGGAGTTGTTAATGTTGAGATTGATACGAGATTGAATCTTAACTCTATAGCCGTATATGACCTAAATGGCCGCCTTGTAATGAGAGATGACGTGTCAGGGTTGGATCGATATCAATTTAATATTGGAGATCAGTCTGCGGGTTTTTATATCGTAGAGCTTGCTAATGAACAAGATAACTTCCTACAACGAATTATTAAGCAATAATCAATTCGGACGGTTAGGATTTAGAAATAGATACGAAAGGTGGTCGGCTAATTACAGCGGCCACCTTTTTCTTTCTGATAGCTATTTTAATACTGGTCCCTTTCTTATGATAGGGAACGTCAACATAGCCCAGCCCAATTCCATTTTGTAAAGTCGGAGATAAGGTACCGGAAGTAACCTTGCCTATTATCTGATCACCATCGTTAAGGATGTCGTAGCCTGCCCGTGGAATGCCTTTATCTGCCATCTTGAATCCAATCAATCTACGATTGGGTCTTGCTTCCTTCTGTGCTAAGAGCTCTTTGTAATTGACAAATTCATGATTGAATTTGGTGATCCATGAGAGCCCTGCTTCGATCGGTGATGTGCTATCGTCAATATCATTGCCATATAAGCAATAACCCATCTCCAGACGGAGCGTATCGCGGGCACCCAATCCCGCAGGGAGAACTTTGATTGATGTCTTCGCTTCGAATATTGATTTCCAAGCATGTTGAACCTGATCGTTTTTGATATAGAGTTCATAACCTCCAGAACCTGTATATCCTGTTGCTGAGATGATTACATCTTCAATCCCAAACATTGACCCTTTGGCAAAACCATAATAGGGGATAGATGCGATATCGACATCAGTCATTTGACTTAGGAGTTCAGTTGCTTTTGGGCCTTGCACAGCCAATAAGCTTATCTCTGACGACAAGTCGATCATCGTACAATCCCAAACGTTGTGAGATTGAATCCATTTCCAGTCTTTCTCAATGTTAGAAGCATTGACTACAAGCATGTATTCCTGCTCACTCATGCAATAGATGATTAGATCATCAATGATGCCACCAGTGGTATTGGGCATACAGCTATATTGAGCTTGACCTGGACTTAGTATCGAAGCATCATTGCTGCTGATCCGTTGGATAAGATTGATGGCTTCTGGACCTGAAATCATAAACTCACCCATATGAGACACGTCAAATACGCCCACACTTTCTCGCACAGTCAGGTGTTCCTCTTGTAGAGTCGAATAACGAACAGGCATGAGGTATCCTGCAAAGTCCACCAATTTAGCACCATGACTTACATGAGCATCATAGAGCGCCGTCTTTTTAGGAGTCGAACTATCCATTGACCTCAGTAGTTTCATATGCCTCAATAGGTAAGCAGGCGCAGACGAGATTTCGATCTCCGTAGGCATTGTCAACTCTACTTACACTTGGCCAGAACTTGTTATCTCGGGTATAATCCAGTGGATATGCAGCTTTTGCCCTGCTATAAGGATAGTCCCAAGTATCACTCATCACAACAGCTGCTGTGTGAGGAGCATTCTTCAATACGTTGTTGTCATCAGGATACTGATGTTGTTCCACTTCTCTGATTTCCTCTCTAATGGCTATCATCGCATCACAAAAACGATCCAGTTCTTCTTTGGATTCACTTTCGGTAGGCTCTATCATCATCGTGCCAGGCACTGGAAAAGATACTGTAGGAGCATGGTAACCATAGTCCATCAGCCGCTTGGCGATGTCTGTCACTTCTATTCCGAGTGGTTTAAAGTCTCTACAATCTATGATCATCTCATGAGCACATCTTCCTTGATGTCCGACATAGAGTATGTCATAGTCTCCTTCTAAGCGCTGCTTTATATAATTAGCATTAAGAATGGCTATTTCTGTCGCACGAGTCAGTCCTTGTCCGCCCATCATGGCGATATAAGCATAGGATATGGCAAGGATACTAGCGCTCCCATATGGCGCGGCTGAAATACTATCTGAGGAGAGCTCTCCACCGCAATTGACAACATCATGCGTAGGAAGGAACGGGCTTAGATGTTCTGCTACACATATTGGTCCCATCCCTGGTCCACCGCCGCCATGAGGAATGCAGAATGTCTTATGGAGGTTGAGGTGGCATACATCTGCACCTATGAGTCCAGGGCTGGTCAAACCAACCTGAGCGTTCATATTAGCCCCATCCATATACACTTGTCCGCCATGATCATGGACCATCTGACAGATCTCTTTAATCTGTACCTCGAATACTCCATGCGTGGAGGGGTACGTAACCATTAAGCCTGATAGATTGTCGGCATGTTCGGCTACTTTAAGCTTAAGATCATCAATGTCTATATTGCCTTGATCGTCACACCTGACGATTACAACTTGCTGACCGGCCATGACTGCACTGGCAGGATTAGTGCCATGAGCAGAAGAAGGTATGAGCATCACGTTTCTTTGATGATCGCCTCGACTTTCATGATAGGCTTTGATAACCATTAGCCCAGCAAATTCACCTTGGGCACCACTGTTAGGTTGTAGTGATACTCCATGAAATCCTGTAATCTCTGCAAGCCAAGAGCGAAGCTCTTCAAATAGTTGCTGATATCCTGAAGTCTGTTCGAGGGGGGCAAAAGGATGAATACCATTAACCTCTGGCCAGGTAACAGGTATCATCTCTGTAGTAGCATTAAGTTTCATCGTACATGATCCTAATGAGATCATAGAATGTGCAAGAGAGAGATCTTTGTTCTCCAGCTTTTTCAGATATCTCAACATCTCATGTTCACTGCGATAACTGTGAAACACTTCGTGGGTCATGAACTCATCTGTTCTCTGTAAGTTTTCTCCCCACTTAATTTCGACATCGACATCTTCATATAAGAAGTTACGATCGATTACCGCACCATCTTTATGCTTAGAGAATATGTTTAAGATCAGTTCGATATCCTGAAGGGTAGTCGTCTCGTCTACTGAGATTCCCACGTGCTGATTGTCTTCATAATATCTCAAGTTGACACCTTCTTGCTCTGCTGTTGTTCTTAATTCATCGATATTTTCGCAGGCAATTTTTATCGTGTCGAAGAATGAGTGATTCGTTTGTTCATATCCTATTTTGGTCAACTGGCCCTCTAATAAATGTGTTAGGCTTGTTATTCTACCTGCTATGCGCTTTAACCCGTCAGGTCCATGATATACGCCATACATGCCTGCCATCACCGCAAGTAAGACCTGAGCTGTACAAATGTTGGATGTAGCTTTCTCACGCTTAATATGTTGCTCTCGAGTCTGTAGTGCCATACGGTAGGCAGGATTTCCTTGGGCGTCTTTGGAGAGGCCAATGATTCTTCCTGGCAACACTCTTTTATACTTTTCTTTAGTCGCAAAGTAAGCTGCATGAGGGCCGCCAAATCCCAATGGAATGCCAAATCTCTGTGTAGTCCCTACTACTACATCAGCACCTATTGATCCAGGAGATCTTAACAGAGCCAAACTCATCAGGTCAGCGACGAATATTGAGGTTACTTCATGCTCTTTAGTAGCAGATAGCATGTGACTATGGTCTATGACCGCACCGCTATTGTTCGGATATTGTACCATCACAGCAAAGACATCCTGATCAGTGACATCGGCATGATGAATATCACATGATTTTATTGTGATTCCTATCGCCTCAGCCCGTGTTTGGATCACGGAGAGGGTCTGTGGAAATATTTCTTGATCGAGTAAGAGTGTGTTGGCTTGTTTTTTTGATTTTGGCCTCTTATTGTAAAGCATGGCTATCGCTTCTGCAGCAGCAGTACCTTCATCTAGGAGAGACGCATTTGCCACTTCCATTCCTGTGAGATCGATCACCATGGTCTGGTAATTAATCAATGCCTCAAGCCGTCCTTGAGCGATTTCGGCTTGATAGGGGGTGTAAGCCGTGTACCACCCCGGATTTTCCATGATATTGCGCAGTATGACTTTAGGAGTAATACAATCATAGTAACCCATGCCAATAAAGTTACTGGCCAGCTTATTATTGGACATCATTGACTTAAATTGATCAATGAAATCCACTTCTGTCAGTGCATGTGGTAAATCTAATTCTTTGGGATTGCGAATCGCGTCTGGTACCGTCTGATTGATGAGGGTTTTGAGATCGGGACAGTCGACATAATCTAACATCAACTTTTGTTCCTCTTGAGAAAGCCCAACATGTCTATTGACAAAAGCAATCTCTCGCTTGCGCTCAAGCTTCATTCGCATGTTTAACAGTTTATATTAAGACTGTAAATATATATTGATCCTTAATTTATGCTTTGTACGATCTTGTTCTGATTGTAATACTGCGCTGTATAAAATATTTTAAAATCAGGACGGCTTCATTATAGAACTTCATAGAATTGGTTAGAAAAATGATGAATAAGGGGTAATTTTGTTCTGATATAATTGTGAAACAATGAATCCCTTTAAGTTCATAGTCTTATTATTTTGGCTTTGTCCTATATAATTTGTTATTCTCAGACTTCTTCTAGACCGATTAGTATTCAAGTGCTCAATGAGCATAATAAAGTAGCACCTGGTAACAGTTCGTTTGTAACCGTTCAATTTAATATACCTAAAGGTATATGGATGGGGGCCAGCGGGGATGAAGCCAGAATTCCACCGAAAACTAAGATTGCAACCCCAGATCTGGCTGGTTTTACTTTTCAAGATCTAATTTTTCCTGAATCCTTGGAAGACTGGGTGCCAACGAAACTTGGGAAAACCAAAGTCTATCGAGAAGTTGTTAATGTAATCGTTCCATATACAGTAGACGCTAATGCTCCAGAAGGCGAGTATGACTTAGCTTTTGAACTTACGTAGTATACACCAGGCTATAGTGCAGGTAGACTATTGCATTAAGCCCTTTACAATCCAGTATCGGTGCATATCCATAGTGATTAAATCATCAGGAAAATAGCGCATATCGCATTTCACACTATGTGTTAAATTTAGTTAGTCACCTTCTGATAGATTTCCTCGTAATCATCGACCTCTGTCTTCATCCAGCGGTCCCAAAACGTAAAATATAGACCATAATTAAATAGAAACCTCCTGTGGTGCAGATCGTGGTGTGTTGCGCCGATGAAGTGTCTCCAAACAATGTGCTTATGCGCATATCTTGGAAATATCTCTACTCCCGCATGGTTGATGATTGCAGATATGGTCATAACTATCAACAAAACAATCAGCACATAAATATGCATAGGCACAACGGTCATAATAGCCGGGATAATCAGGGCCTGTAATAAGGATTCAATTGGATGAAAACTAAATGAAGTCCACACAGAGGTATCAATACTATCATGATGAACCTTATGTATCAGTCTATATACTTTGGGTGTATGTAGCCATCTGTGTAGCCAATAGTAATATGTCTCATGAATAAAGAAAGCGAGTAAGGCACTGATCGGGACATACCACAGAGGATATGCAGACCATTCTATATAAATAGCCGTCAGATCATACTGCCACATCATAATCATTAAGACACCTATTATCCCAAAAATGAAACTACTGATACCCGACATCAGAATTTCTTTGTTGCGCTGCTCCGCTGTCACCCATGTCGATAGGATTCTATTCGCATGGTGAGTTGAAAAATATTTATAGATCCCCTGTAAGTACAATTGTGATAAGATCACATATCGAATGAAGGTGATGACACTAAATACCATAAAGAGGTATAGGAAATTCTCAACGATCAAATAATCCTTATCCAAAAACTCAAACCCAGTTGTCATTTGAAATATTAGTGTTAGCTTAACTAAGGTAATGGCAATTATGCAAATCGAGCAGCTCAGCAATGAGATAAGGGAAACACTACAATCCGGTGGTGATGAACTCTATGCAAAGAGGATGAAAGCATATATGAAAGGAAAGTTTGAGTATATCGGACTTTCCGCTGGTGATCGGAGGGCAATGACAAAAGCTATAGTCAAGAGGTCAAGGAATCTATCTGTTGATCATAGAGTAGAGCTAGCTGAAAAACTATGGCAAGAAAACTATCGAGAATACCATTACAGTGCCATGGATATTCTCAGTACGGTAGAATCTAAAATTGATCAATCCTATCTCTCCCGTGTAGAAGGATTGATCACTACTAACTCTTGGTGGGATACGGTTGATTGGTTAGCATCTCATTTAGTAGGATCAATGTGCCGTCGATCTTCAGTTGGTTCAGAAGCTTATCTAGTAAAATGGATCAGCGATGATGATATCTGGCTCAATCGAACTTGCTTGATTTATCAGCTCTTTTATAGAGATGATACAGATTTTGAGAGGCTCAAGGATTATATATATGCCTTAGAGCATAAAAAGGAATTCTTTATCCAAAAAGCTATAGGGTGGGCGTTACGTCAGTATAGCAAGAGTAATCCGTATGAGGTAGAGGAGTTTGTTGAAGATCATCCTGTCATGAGCAATTTGGCTCGGCGTGAAGCCATGAAGCATATTAATAAGTTGAGATAAATATGTAAGAATGTTGAGGTAGGAGTGCGATAGGTGAGTTATGGGCATAAAAAAAGTGCCATGCTTCTCAAGGCAATGGCACTACTCATCATTTAATAACCAAAACTCAATGTATCGTATGCAACTAATGTGCCAAGTGTAAAGTACTTGTCAAATTATTTTTTCTTTAACATTTCAATTCGTTCTGGATAGGGTAAAAAAAAAGCTCGAGAGCATTCTCTCGAGCAAAACGAATTTTACAATTTAATAACCAAAACTTACACAATACAAATATATACATATTATATTAAAT
>CAZDHV010000054.1:0-15389 GCA_964505335.1 uncultured Saprospiraceae bacterium
ACTCCAGTAAAATCTGCCATAAATTCCGTATTCTAAGTGATGTGTTTATTTAGCACAAAGGTCTACATAAGTCTGTAAATAGTAAAATAATATCTACAACTCCTCATGTAATATCGATAAAATCTTCTATATGAGCGTGTCTAAGTCGGGAGTTTGATCTAACTCTTAGTTATCTATGACAGCCACAGTGGCACCAGCAATCCCTTTTATACTGCTATAATTCACTACTTGCTCTTTAGATGTCTTGAGTAATTACACCCTCGATGTCAAATTCTGAGAGAACAATTCGGAGAGATGCTTTTTTCTATACAAGTTTATTTTATGAAGTCCACATCTTTAGTAACGGGGTATCTCATTAGTCTTTTGATGCTCTCATCTACATCCTTGTTTTCATAGATGATCTGATAAATGATCGAAACGATTGGTGATGGTAGCCTATGTTTATTGATTAGAGCATGAGCTACCTTGAGAGAGCGTAATCCTTCGATACTCTCAGTTGAGGTAGCGAGTATATGATCTACTGATTCTCCATTGGCGATACGCACCCCACAGGTATAATTGCGGGATAGGGGAGAAGTCGCTGTAGCAATCAGATCTCCGATGCCTGCAGTCCCTAAGAAGGCTTCATAACCAACTCCGATTAGTGAGGCCATCTTGATGATCTCGTTTAATCCTCTCGTAATCAGCATCGCCTCGGCATTTTTACCAAAATTTCGTCCTCCAACAATACCAGATGCGATGGCAATCACATTTTTGAGAGCTCCTGCCATTTCTGCTCCAATAATGTCATAAGAATTAAAGACATAAAATCTTGACCCTGACAGATGCTTAGTAGCAATTTTTATTACTTCGTCATAAGGACTTGCAACAACCGTTGCTGTTGGCAGGTCTTCGAGTATTTCTGTAGCTAGATTTGGTCCGCACAGGGCTCCGATTCTTTTCACATCCGTTTCTGCTAAGATGAGTTGACTGATCGTATTTACCTGATCGATGTCGAGTTCCTCCAGGCTTTCCATTTCATTACATACATGAAATCCCTTAGTACCGTGTATAAGTATATGTCGCGGGCTCAGATGCGGGGCGGCATTACTGATCATCTTATAGAAATATTCCGATGGGGTTACCGGATAGATCACATCGCATTTTTGACATAGTTCCTCTAACTCAGTCGTTGCAGATAGATTAGAGTTTAGTGGGTATGTCTTATAATCCTTTCCTTGGTTGATGGCGTCGACAAATTCCTGTCTTCTACTGTGTAAGATCACTTTATTTTTAGTGGATATTAGCTTGGCAATCGCCATACCAAAGTTTCCACCACCTATTATTCCGACAGGTTTAGTGATCATTATGTATGATTATCTATTGTAATAAGCCTCAATTTAATGGCTAGCGTTTCTTTTTCTTCGCTTGTTGCTGTTTTAGTTTTTGCTCTTGAACCTTTCGTTGTTGTTCCATAGCATCAGCCAATCGTGCTTGGAATCCCGTTTTCTTTTTAGGAGCACTCTTCTTTTTGTTTAGCTGGGCCATGATTTTTTCGTCATCAAAGACATACTTCTTGGTGATAATGGTCTGGGCAATTGTTATTAATTGACTAAAGAACATATAGCATGTAAGTCCCGATGCGTAATTATTGAAGAATACAAAAAACATCAATGGCATTAGATACTGTACATACTTCATGGCTGGGTTAGCCGTCATGTCCATATGCTTAGTATTATAAAATGTATAGATCACCGTGGCAATGGCCCATAGTATGGTAAACAGACTGAGGTGACTGCCCATTCCTGGAATAGTAAATGGCAACTGAAGGATATCATCAAATGACGACAGATCATGGGCCCATAAGAAGGACTCTTGTCTGAATGTAATAGAGGCAGGAAAGAATCTAAACAATGCATACCAGATTGGCATCTGAATAAACATAGGGAGGCATCCACCCATCGGATTTACACCGTATTCGCGATAGAGTTTCATAGTCTCCATCTGTTGTTTCTGAGAATCATCCTTTAACCGGTCTTTCATCTTTGCAATCTCAGGTTTGAGGGCACCCATTTTAGCTTGAGAATGAAGCATCTTATAGGTTAGGGGATACACCGCCATCTTAATGATAAAGATGATCAGAATGATCACTATTCCTTTGCTACCTATGAATCCAGCAAGAAAATTGAAAAATGGTCTGATGAAATGCCTATTAATACTTCCGAATATGCTTCTCCCGTACGGGATGATTTCTTCCAGATCAGGAGCTGCAGCTTTGAGCTCAGCATATTCGTTCGGCCCGACGTAGATGTCCATGTCATAGCGCGACTGCGACCCAACTAAGGGAATACTGGCTACGACTGTCGTTTTCTTGAGGTCTTCGCTCGATTCATCTGACATCTCTACACTGGCTACTATACCGTCGAGTTTACTTTCTTTAGCGATATATGCAGTATTGAAGAATTGATTAGAAAATGAAAACCAATCTATTTTTTTACCGGAGAGATCCTCTATATCATCTCCACGGCAACCGCAGTAATCGCTACTCTCATCTGTTTCTTTAAAATATACTGTTGAAACCGTCTTTTCGAATGTATAATTTTCTTCAATTCTGTCGAGATAGTTAGTAATCTCAAGATCGGTTGAAATGATATCGTTTATTCCGCTTGTTGACAACTCTTGATTAATGATATAAGAGTCGTCATTGAGCGTATATTTCTGAGTAATCTTACGACCAGCTGCACCGTTGAATGTATAAGTTATTGTGTTGCCACTTATTGATGAAGAGGCATAGAGGTTTTTGGTGTCAACTATTGAATTACCAATGTTCAATCGATAATTCGTGCTATTCTTGGCATCTTCTAAGAGTTGTACTGTTCGGTTTATCTCTTCGCCGTCTCCCGATTTGGTAATCTTGAGATGATCCTTGATTTCTACTGACTTAATCTGTGCGCCTTTATTGCTGAAGCTCACTTTGATCTTATCATTTTCGAGCGATTCTATGGACTCTTCGCCTATACTTGATCGACCAAAAATCCCTCGAGTATCTAATAATGAATCTGTAACGCTCTCGCTATTGTTAGCAATCGGGTTATTATCAGTAATGTTGACTACTCCTGTCTCAGTTGATGATGTAGGCGCCTCGGTTTCTATGGCGGTTTCTTCGGCAGTGCTTATAGCTTCAGGATCAGGCTTATTCAAGACACTCCATGCCATGATGATGAGGAAGATCAAGATGAAGCCTATTATTTGATTTCTTTCCATGTAATTACTCTCGTAAAAAAGTCAAAAGAGGCGCAAAATTACAATTATTGACGTCTCATTAGATTAAAATGCTCAGCTAATAGACAGATGGCAGCATAATTGCATATTAGACATATTGATTGAAGGTGTGTTATTTTTGCCACACCGGAATGAAAAGTTGAATTCTGGTGACTGGTAGACTCTCGAGAAAGATAGATAGAAATGATACAGTATTTCAGAAAAGTCGGTACTGAACTCCAGCATGTTAGCTCGCAAGAAGCTGACTGGACTCATGTATATGCACCATTGGACAATTCTGAATTAGAGCGGTTAGCTAACCAAGAGAATATTCCATTAGATTTCTTGATCGACTCTCTTGATATTGATGAGCGTTCTCGCTATGATCGTGAAGAAGGGATCAAGCTTATCGTTATTAACACACCTGTACTCAATGAAGATGAGAAATCGAATGGGGCATTGTATATCACAGCACCTATAGGAGTAATACTCTCTGATGAGAGAATCATTACCATTTCTTCAGTCGAGAATCCTATCCTCACCAAGTTCATAAAGGGCCGGGTTAAAAATTTCAACCCACGAGATAGAGAGCTATTTGTACTGAAGCTTTTCGAACAGACGGTATTTCAATTCCTAGATGGATTGAAGAAACTCAATCTCAAGCGTAATGTCATAGAAAAAGAGTTGTACAACTCAAGTCGAAATAAAGAACTTCAGGAGCTTCTGAGAATAGAGAAGAGTCTTGTATATCTGATGAATTCATTGAGCGACAACGATCTGCTCAAGCAGAAGATGCGCAGAACTGACTTTTTGGGTATTCGTGGAAGAGTTGACTATGAGGATTTATTTGAAGATATCATTATTGATAATAGTCAGGCCTTAGAAATGGCCAATGTACATACCAACATTCTGAGCGGGACAATGGAGGCCTATGCTTCTATTATATCTAATAATCTCAATATGGTCATCCACCGACTCACGATGATCACCATCATATTAATGGTACCTACTCTGGTAGCTAGTTTTTACGGGATGAATCTTACCAATTTGCCGTTAAATGACCATCCTGCGGCTTTCTACATTATTATACTCATTTCCATACTACTCGGATTGGTGTTAATAATGATTTTTAGAAAAAACAAGGTCTGAGGGACTTATATATTACATTTTATCCTAAAGCCTTATCAGCACGTTATCAACAATTTATGAGAATTATTCACATTTCTTAAAAGGGGGCAAATACGTATACCGCTGATTTATAATATGTTACACATTTTACTAACACAGTGTTGATAACTAAGAGACTGCTACGGCTACGTATTATTACTTTTTTGCATTTATTTGTCTTGCGATTGTGAATGTGTTTCGTGGGGTTATCAACTATCTCTATTATCCCGCCTCATCGTACAATTTATGTGTAGGGTTTTTTAAGTAAGACTTGGTAATGTGTAATTAGCAAGTCCAGATACGAGACTCTAATGTTGAAACCTATAAAAGAAAAGCAAATATGACTAAGAGAGTTGAACCAATATTAGAAGAAAATCCAAATCGATTCGTGCTATTTCCTATTGAGCATGATGATATTTGGGCATTCTATAAGAAGTCTGAAGCCAGCTTTTGGACTGCAGAAGAAATTGATCTGCACCAAGACCTATCAGATTGGGCGAACAAATTAAATGATGACGAGAGGTTCTTTATTAAGCATGTACTTGCCTTCTTTGCAGCGAGCGATGGTATAGTCAATGAAAATCTTGCAGAGAACATGGTGAGTGAAGTCCAATACACCGAAGCCAAGTTCTTTTATGGATTTCAAATCATGATGGAAAACATCCATTCTGAGACATACTCACTATTAATAGATACTTACATAAAAGATACTAAAGAAAAGAACTACCTATTTAATGCTATAGAGAATCTAGAGTGTGTTAAGAAAAAAGCAGACTGGGCTTTCAGGTATATTGAAAATGGATCTTTCGCCGAGCGATTGATTGCCTTTGCAGCCGTAGAGGGAATCTTCTTTTCAGGCTCGTTTTGTTCAATCTTTTGGTTAAAGAAGCGTGGGTTAATGCCAGGCCTATCCTTCAGTAATGAGTTGATCTCTCGTGATGAGGGAATGCACTGTGATTTTGCATGCCTATTATATAATCAGCATATACAACACAAATTACCAAAGCAGACTATCGAAGATCTCATAGTTAGCGCTGTTGATATCGAGAAAGAGTTCGTCAGCGATGCCCTCCCGGTAAACCTTATTGGAATGAATTCAGAAATGATGTGTCAATACATTGAGTTTGTGGCTGACCGTCTATTACTCTCATTAGGAAATGAGAAAGTATTTAACGCAGAAAATCCTTTCCCTTGGATGGATCTTATATCACTCCAGGGTAAGACTAACTTCTTTGAGAAGAGAGTCGGGGACTACCAGAAGTCAGGCGTGATGGCCGACAAAGACAAACAGGTTTTCTCATTAGATGAAGACTTTTAATATTAATTAATCACTGTAAATAATATATGGAATCCGGTGGAATACTTAACCAAGCCAACCTAACCTAATCCACCACATTCCTTCATACATAAACGCTCGAACAAATATGGAAGTACTAAAAAGAAGTGGTAAGAAAGAAAACGTTTCGTTTGATAAGATCACAGCAAGAATAAAGAAGTTGTGTTATGGCTTGGACTCAATTCATGTAGATCCTATCGAAATCGCGAAGAAGGTAATACAAGGTCTTTATGACGGTGTATCGACCACTCAGCTTGACAATCTGGCAGCAGAGACAGCGGCGTCGATGGCGGCACATCACCCAGACTATGCACAGTTAGCGGCACGCATTGCGGTGTCTAACTTGCACAAGAACACAGATAAGTCATTCGTCAGCACGATGACAGCTCTACATCAGTATATAGATCCTAAGACAGGCGCTCAAGCTGGATTGATTGGAGATGAGACGATGAGGATCATAAATGAAAATAGTGATGAGTTGGACTCTGCTATTATCTATGATAGAGATTACAGTTTTGATTACTTCGGATTTAAGACATTAGAGCGTTCATATCTTCTGAGAATGCAAGGCCAAGTTGTGGAGAGACCTCAACATATGTTGATGAGAGCAGCAGTAGGCATACACGGAGCAGATATAGAGGCAGCTCTTGAGACATACAATCTGATGTCTGAAAAGTGGTTTATCCATGCCACACCTACGTTGTTTAATGCTGGTACTCCTAAACCACAGTTGAGCTCATGCTTCCTATTATCAGCTACAGAGGATAGTATCCCAGGAATATTTGAAACACTGACACGGTGTGCTAAGATATCTCAGTCTGCTGGTGGTATCGGATTGAGCATCCATAATGTCAGAGCACAAGGTTCATATATAAAAGGTACCGGAGGGACATCTAACGGTATCATTCCAATGCTTAAGGTATTTAATGATACAGCACGCTATGTTGATCAAGGAGGAGGAAAGCGTAAAGGAGCATTTGCTGTATACTTAGAGCCATGGCATGCAGATGTATTTGACTTCCTCGATCTTAAGAAAAATCATGGTAAGGAGGAAATGAGAGCGAGAGACTTATTCTATGCGCTTTGGATTCCAGACTTATTCATGAAGAGAGTTAAAGAAGACGGAGAATGGTCTCTATTCTGCCCGAATGAAGCTCCTGGTCTATATGATTGTTATGGAGCTAAGTTTGAGGAGCTATACCACCAATATGAGCAAGAGGGTAGAGCAAGACGCACTATCAAAGCCCAAGACTTATGGTTTGCGGTTCTCGAGTCACAGATAGAAACAGGAAACCCATATATCTTATATAAGGATGCTTGTAATGAAAAGTCTAATCAGAAGAATCTTGGAACGATCCGCTCAAGTAACTTATGTACCGAGATTGTGGAGTACACAGCTCCAGATGAAGTAGCCGTCTGTAACTTGGCTTCTTTATCCTTAGCGAAATTTGTTAAGGAGGATGCTACTTATGATTTTGACAGACTCCATGAGATCACACGAGTAATCACTCGTAACCTCAATAAGATCATAGATATTAACTACTATCCGATACCTGAGGCTGAGAACTCTAACTTCAGACATCGACCGATAGGTATTGGTGTTCAGGGTTTAGCAGATGCATTCATTAAGATGGGTCATCCATTTGATAGTGAGGAGGCCCGTAAATTGAATCAAGACATATTTGAAACGATCTATCATGCCTCTGTCATGGAGTCTAATATCTTAGCTCAACGGGATGGCTCATATCAGACATTCAAAGGTAGTCCGGCGAGTAAAGGCATATTACAGTTTGACATGTGGGGCGTAACACCATCTAAACGTTATGATTGGGATGCGCTCAAAGCTGATATCAAAAAAGGAGGAATGAGAAACAGTCTGCTGTTAGCTCCGATGCCTACGGCATCCACTTCTCAGATACTCGGTAATAACGAATGTATAGAACCATACACATCAAATATATATACTCGACGTACGCTCTCGGGAGAATTTATAATTGTCAATAAACATCTCTTGAAGGACTTGATCTCGGAAGGATTATGGAACGATGAGATGAGAGAGAGACTAATGGCGAGCAATGGTTCAATCAAAGATTTTCCAGATGTGCCAGATCGTCTAAAGGCGCTCTACAAAACCGTTTGGGAGCTTAGTCAAAAAGCTATAATAGACCTTGCTGCCGATAGAGGGGCATTCGTCTGTCAATCTCAGAGTTTGAATTTATTCGTTGAGAATCCGAACTTCGGCAAGCTCACTTCCATGCATTTTTATGCTTGGCAGAGTGGTCTTAAGACAGGGATGTATTATCTAAGATCTAAGGCAGCCGTTGATCCGATTAAGTTCACACTAAGTGCTAAGCACCAGAAGAAGTATGTGAATCAAGAGGAAGAAGTAATGGCAGAAGGTGAAATATGTACGATGGAAGAAGGATGTCTATCATGCGGTAGCTAATCCTTCTATCGAATTAAAAATAAGGTATCACATGCGATACAGATATATAAGAGTCTGTATCGCATTTTTTGTTTTACGAAGAAAAACTCAAGACTACAAAGGATACTCTGGGAAATGAGTGTGTTAGGATTCAGAGAAATCACGTATTTTACTGTTATCTAACTAATCTTATAAATACTGACTATTGAGAGTTATACACCACCGATTCAGGATTTATCTCATAATCGCCTTTGCTTTTTCACTTAGCCATGCATGTTCTCCTAAATCTTCTGATGGTTCTTCCGGTCAGGATCAAGATGGATTCACATCTATATTTAATGGTGAAAATCTAGATGGGTGGATTAATCACGGCCATGAGAAATGGTATGTAGATAATGGTGAAATTATTTGTGAGAGCGGACCAAAAGAAGAGTACGGATATCTATCGACAGAAAAATTCTATGATAACTATGAGCTAACCCTAGAGTTTAAACAAGAGGCGAACGGTAACTCTGGAGTTTTCTTTAGATCCACACTGGATGGCGTAAAGATTAGTGGGTGGCAGGTTGAAGTGGCACCACCAGAACATCATACTGGAGGAATCTATGAATCGTATGGACGTGGCTGGCTCATACAACCAGAACCTGAGAAAGATGCCAAGCTAAAAATGGGAGACTGGAACCTCATGAGAATAATAGTGGCTAATGATAAGGTCACTACCTGGCTCAATGGTCAACAAATGGTCTCTATCAAGGACACCAAAATAGGTCAGGGGAAAGGCGCTATCGCTTTACAAATCCATGATGGAGGAGGGATAAAGGTCCGATGGAGGAATCTAAAAGTAAGAGAGATCGGAGCTGCAGAAGCGGAGGAGTTCGCATCTGATCTGGCCGATACATGGCAATTTATCTTTGATGGTATAAGCATGGATGGCTGGAGAGCATATAATGGAGACGGCATGCCTCCGCAGTGGGTCGTAAAAGATGGTGTACTTACTTTTGATGCTGAGCTTAAACTGGAAGAAGAATTTACGGGAGGGAAAGATATTATCTATGCCGATCAAGAATATGATGAATTTGATCTCAGCTTTGACTGGAAGGTTCCAGAAGGAGGGAATAGTGGTGTGTTCTACCATTTAAAAGAAGGCTATGATGCGCCATGGATGATTAGTCCAGAATACCAACTTTTAGATGATGAAGGTTGGGAAAAGTTGAATAATGCAACTTTGGAAGACGCCCAAAAAGCAGGTTCAGATTACGCAATGTATGCAGCCGATGCCAGTACTAAAGTGACTAAGAAAGGCGGAGAATGGAATTCCTCCAGGATAAGGTTTACAACTGATCAAGTCGAGTATTATCTCAATAATGTCAAGACAGTATCTTTTGTGCCTTGGTCTGAGGATTGGGAGAAAAGAAAGAACAATGGGAAGTGGAAGGATTTTGCAGATTATGGAAAATATAAGTCTGGATACATTGGCTTTCAGGATCATGACAGCCCGTTGTGGTTTAAGAATATTAAGATCAAAAAGCTCTAAATATACGATATGGGTACTCGAAGAGAATTTATAAAGAAATCAAGTGTCTTAGCGACATCACTGACCGTTTCTGGTGGGGTGTTACTCAGTTCATGTAAAGAGGAAACTGTCATAAATAAGCTTAGCAATCTTAGAACTGCACATATCGGTGTCGGCGGCATGGGTATGGAAGATCTAAAAGCCATGGCATCTCATTCTAAAGTGATTGTTACTGCTCTATGTGACGTCGATTCGAGAGCGCTATCTGCTGCTCATGACATGTTTCCTGAAGCTAAGATCTACAAAGACTATCGCATCATGCTTAAGGAGATGGCGGATATGATAGATGCCGTTGTTGTATCTACCCCTGATCATACACATGCCCCAGCATCTATGATGGCTATGGAGATGAATAAATCAGTCTACTGTCAGAAGCCTTTGACGCATCACGTCTCTGAGGCGAGGGCTATGAGTAGAGTTGCCAAAGAGAAAAACTTGGTTACTCAGATGGGAATCCAGGTACATTCCTTCTATGATTATAAACTGGCAACACAGTTGATTCAATCAGGTGTCATAGGAAAGGTCAGTAAAGTATATGCCTGGTCTCCAAAGAATTGGGGATACGATGGACCCACTCCAACCAGTGCTGATCCAGTTCCTGAATATCTCGATTGGAATCTTTGGTTAGGTGCTGCTAAGTATCGAGATTATAAAGAAGGTATGTATCATACGCTGAACTGGCGTAAAGTTGTAGACTATGGATGTGGTACTTTGGGAGACATGGGAGTGCATATTTTTGACACGCCTTATAATGCCCTAAATCTAGACGTTCCCTATACAATCAAAAATGAATGTAGACCTCCAAATGGATTTGGATTCCCTGAACATAATGTAGTTACGTATGAGTTTCCGGGGACTGAATACACATCGGACAACTTCAAATGGATTTGGTATGATGGTACTGGTGCACCACAGCAAAACGAAGAATTAGAACTACCTGGACAAGATGAATCCCTACCCGAACAAGGCGCTATGTTCATCGGTGAGAAGGGTAGGTTGTTGTTGCCTCATTTTATGGAACTACCCAGACTTATCAGAGATGGACTGTATCAGGAGCTTGATCTAAGTATAATCGACGAAAAAATATTGGATGCCCCTCCATCGGAGAGAGACTATGGTAAAGAAAGTGCTACTCATTATCATGAGTTTGTTGAAGCTTGCATGGATAATGCGAAGTGTACTGCACCTTTTTCATATGCGGCACGATTGACAGAAACAATCTTATTAGGTGTTATTGCGGGATACTTCCCTAATCAGACACTCCATTGGGATAGTGAGAATTCCAAATTTGCAGAAGATGATGCTAACAAGTTTCTTAATGTCCCGTATAGAGAGTTCTAAGCTGGAACACTAACTCTTATTCAAGTGTCAGATTTGATACAAATCTTTAAGAAACTGAATCGCATTTTTTGTTTCGCTTGTTGCTGGCCCTTTAAAAACCTGCAATCGACTTGACCTACTTAGTTCATAGTTGATATTGGGATTGGGGTCGACATAACATATAGGAACATTGGGTGGAGCATAAGAGGTTAAACTCGCTGCTGGATAAACTTGCATCGAAGTTCCTATTATAATAATAGCATCACACTGAGCCACTTCCTCTATTGCTCGCTCAAGCATAGGTACAGCCTCACCAAACCAAACAATAAATGGCCTCATCTGAAATCCTTTTGGGCATTTATCAGATAAGTTAATCGAACCATTCCAGGCTTTCACATATGATGGATCCCCAAAGCTCGACGCTTTAGTTAATTCTCCATGTAAGTGGATGATATGTGATGACCCTGCTCGCTCATGGAGGTCATCAACATTCTGTGTAATTACAGATACGTCAAAAAGATCTTCCATTGCCGCAATATCTAAATGTGCCTTATTAGGTATTACATCTTTTAATTGCTGGCGCCGTTCATTATAGAATTTTAAAACAAGCGAAGGATTTTTTGCAAACCCTTCTGGGCTTGCTACTTCCATAACATCATGCCCTTCCCAGAGCCCGTCAGCATCCCTAAAGGTTTTTATGCCACTTTCGGCACTCACTCCGGCACCTGTCAGCACCGTAATATGTTTTTTAACTCTCATAGTTTAGATTAGAAAAAAAACATGAAACTTTTATTCAAAATTCCGTCTATATTAAGAGTGATTGTTAAAGTTCGAAAAATCAGGGTTTTTGCGCTATTTTTTTAGGGTTAACTCTTGCTCAATTAGATTATATATTGTTAATTTTAATATAAATTAAATGTCTTATCTGTAAATTACATTATACGGACCCACTTATTCGGGGTAAATTTACATGGTAGAAGTGTTAATCAGGGTAGGTGAATCTAACGACTTCGATTAAACTTTATACTTGTTTACAACAAACATGAACAAAAACTGATAACCTGTAATGAAAAGGCTCATTATACTTTTTCTATTCTTTGCTATTGTCGATGCAGTTGTGGCTCAGGATTTCCATTATTCTCAGTTCTATAATTCACCGCTCAATATTAATCCGGCAAAAACGGGGATCTTCAATGGAGATAAGCGCGTAAATCTAAGTTATAGAAACCAGTGGGCATCCATTGTGCCTTGGACTACATTTACAGGTTCTTACGACATGAAGTTCTATCCAAAGAAAGATAAAGACTATTTTTTTTCTGGTGGAGTACTTCTCAACTACGATAGCCAGCAAAGTATTGGTGATCTCAACTTATTCAATGTAAACCTTACTGGTTCTTACACGCGTATATTGAATGAGAACAACTTGTTGACGGGAGGAATATTGCTTGGATTTGCCAATAGAGCTGTAGATCTTACTACTCAGCGTTGGGATGCCCAATGGGATGGTGTAGCTTTCAATCCAACATTTGATCCCAATGAAGTTATTAATGCCAGAAGCACCTCATTTTTAGAAACTGGCTTAGGATTAAATTATAGATGGCAGAAATCAAGAAGAACAAAGGTTGATATCGGACTAGGGGTGTTCCATGTTGCTTCACCTAATGTAGCCTTCAGAGATGACTTAGAAGATATAAGCTTACCGAGCAGATTTTCATTAACAGGCCTAGGCTCTTTTCAGTTAGCTGAAAAGTTTGATTTACAACTCAATGCATTAGGTCAATTTCAAGGAGCAAGTACGGTAGTTACTGTAGGAGGACTTGGCAAAATTCATGTAAATCAGCAACGTGGAAAAGAAACAGAATTGCACTTAGGAGTTGGTTATAGAACAACAGGGACCATCTGGCCGATATTGGCGGTTCAATACCAAAATTTCTATGTGTCAGCTAGTTATGACATCAGCGTAGGCACCTTTAGTGATGTTAATGATGTGATCGCCGGAGGCAATACAGGTGTTAGACATCGACCAAGCACTTTTGAACTTCACTTTACTTACATCATAACAGATGTTAAACCATTTAAAAAGGTGAAAGTATGTCCGATATTCTAAGAAGTACGAGTATGAGAGTTAAGAATATCCTATTGGCTGGCGTGCTGAGCACAATTTGTTTTGTTGGGTTTGGTCAGAATTTAGGGCAGTTTATTACTGCAGCAGAGAAGTCTTTTCAAGGAGAAGATTATTATAGTGCGCTTGCATATTACTTAGAAGCGATTGAGTTTGACACCTCTGATATGAATGTCATGTACGACGTTGCTGAATCAGCAAGGTTATTTGATTCATATAACATATCTAGAGATTATTACGCTAAGGTTGTGGAGCTTGATGAGAATAATAATTATCCTTTAGCGCCATTTTATCTTGGGGAGATGTCTCAGATTACTGGCGACTATGAATCTGCAATTACATATTACAACTTATATCTATCAGAACAGGAGGGAGAAGATGAGTATCTAACTGCTAAAGCTCGAAAGGAAATAAGCTCAGCAGAGTGGTCACTCGAGATGGCTGACAATGTTCAAGAAAACATTACTGTTAGAAGATTCGGTGATGAGATAAATACGGAATTCTCAGAATTTGGTGCGATAAGAGGCGAAGACGGACTGACTTATAGTTCTTTAGCATTTCAAACTGATGAAGAACGAAACATACCAACTAAGGCGATATCTAAAATCGTAAAGTCCACAACTGATGGAATGGTAGATTCATATGTAGAATTGAATCGACCTAATCTCAACACGGCTCATACTACATTTAATACTAATAAGTCACGTATCTATTACACGATATGTAATTACATTAATGCCAATGATATACGCTGTGATCTTTATAGTAGAGCTATTCTTGGTGATGGATCATATGGCGAAGAGACTAAACTTCCAGAGCATATCAATGGCGATACTCACACCTCTACTCAGCCCAATGTTGCATTTGATCAAGATATAGGGAAAGAGGTCCTTTATTTCAGCTCGAACAGAGCAGGAGGAAAAGGTAAAATGGATTTATGGTATGTAACATTGGATGGCTTAGATAAGTATTCTGATCCAGTTAATTTATCTGTTCTGAATACGGCCGAAGATGATATAACGCCATTTTATCACGCAAATTCACAAGTCTTATACTTTAGTTCTGAAGGATATACATCGTTAGGAGGGTTTGACATATATCGTACGCCTAAGGATAATGGAACGTTTGGAGAAGTCGAAAACCTTGGTCTTCCTGTTAATAGTAGTTACAACGATGTCTATTATAACCTCGATGATGACGGTGAATCGGCTTTATTTTCTTCTAATCGTACAGGAACTAAATTCGTAGATGCTCTGAACGAATCCTGTTGTTATGACATATTTGAATCTGATATAGAGGAAGTTATCATTAACCTCAATGCACTGACTTTTGATGCCAACACATTGGACTCTTTGACAGATGTGAAAGTAGACTTGGTTTGTGCTGATAATGGACAGATCATGGATACTCGTACTAACTCTGCAAGCGCAGACCATCCTTTTTCTTTAGAACGAGGCAAGGAGTACTTAGTCGTCAGCTCTAAAGAAGGCTATACGCCTGATACAATGCGCCTCAATACGAATAGAATATATTCATCTGAAGATATCGTAAGAAAAGTATTTCTGAAAAGAAACTCGCTTGACTTGCTTGTCTACACATATGATGATATAAGCAAATTGGCCCTACCAGGAACTACAGTTAAACTGATCGATCTTACAGATGGGTCGATTCAAGAAAAAGTAATCACTAATGAAGAAGGCAACGACTTCACCTTTACAGTGATTCCAGGTCATGAGTATCAAATTATTGGATTCCGTGATCGATATGGTGAGGCTAGTACAATGTTTAAGGCCATCGATGAAGATGGCACTGGAATTATTACAAGAAAGCTTTACTTAGAGAGAAGGGATCTTAATATTTACTTACCTCTTGCGCTTTATTTTGATAACGATGAACCTAACAAGAGATCAGTTAGCTTGACAACAGACAAAGACTATACTGAGACATTTGATGAGTATATCTTCCGCAAGCAACAGTTTAAGGATGAGTATACCAAAGGCATGTCAGAAACGGAACTAGGATTAGGAGAATCTCGCCTTGACGATTTCTTTGAGAATGATGTCAAAAATGGATTTGACAATTACCAGCAATTCTTACAAGCTATGCTTAAGCAGCTTGATAAAGGAAGAACATTTGAATTAAGCATTCGAGGATTTGCCAGTCCACGTGCTGATACCAGATATAACTTAGCATTAAGTCAGAGAAG
>CAZDHV010000055.1:0-15387 GCA_964505335.1 uncultured Saprospiraceae bacterium
TACATAATCCCGCTGATCGAGGAGAGATAGGCGGTAAGGGTCTATATCTAATGTTCTTTAGTAGAGCATAGCATTGGAAATAATTTAGCTGGTGAAGGGAACAAGATGGAAAACTGGATTATGAAGAGTAAGGTTGCTCTTCAACTAGGTCTGAAATTGCATGAGTAAAGAACAGTAGCTCAGAAACCTGATAATTAAACCAGGTCAAATTGCCAGTCACCTTTTTTAGGAGTGATAGTGCATTAATGGTTCGGGTTATCAATCTCGCCCAAAAGAGGCATCCACTCTGTATTTTATTATTACATATCTTCATCTATGACATCGGTTACAAAGCACTATAGGAATTGATTCACATAGAAAAGGCACGAAGAGTTTATCGTGTAGCGTAGTGACATAGATCTCAGCTGGTCACATGACATCAGGATAAGGGCCTTTTTTAGTTCGTCGAGAATCATCTTGGCGCTTGGTCGCTATTCCAGTCAGATCTCCAAAAAATCAACGATAAACCCACAAACACAAGAAGTAGCTCAATCAATTAGAATATTTTGATTAATATCCTACTTTCAAGATCAATTCAACATCTAACACACTAGACTAATTATGGAAAAATACTACTCTCCAAGTGGCAAAGTCCCAGCATTGGCCTTTGTTATTTTCTTCGCACTTTTAATCATCGTTATCCCATTGTTAGCGACCATCTATGCCTATGCTATCTGGTATATACCGGTACCATATATCAACTTTATTTTGACTGGAATTTTCGGTTTCGCAATAGGATGGCTCATCAACAATATTGTTGTCAAATACGGTAAGGTCAGAAGCTCAAAGTGGGCGATGATATTTGCGATTATCGCAGCGCTCGTCGCGATCTATGTGCATTGGGCAGTGTGGATTGACTTAGTAATGAACATTTCTGGTGTAGTTGGAGGGGACGAACTAGGCGTAGCAACGAGTAATGCAAAGATCGGCGAAGTATTGGCATTAATACTTAGTCCTGGAGGCCTATGGGAAATCATGGGTGAGATTAACAAGGTAGGCGTATGGGGTATCAAGGGTGGCACTGTATCGGGTACATTCCTGACTGTCATATGGGTTTTAGAGTTCTTGATCATACTCTTGGGATCACTATTCACAGGTGGGAATCAAGTTGGAAAGCCATTCTGTGAAGAGGAGAACACTTGGTTTAATGAAACACACCTTAGTCCTTCTATGGCAATTTCAGATCCTCAGCCATTACTTACAGCAATCACTGAGGGTAATAATGAAGCGCTCTCGGAACTCATATTGCCATCTACCGATTCTGCCTTTGATCATCATTCTGTAGTGACTCTATATGATGCTAAGACGGGAGAGAACTATATGACTGTTACGAATAAAATAGCCAAGCAAGATAAAGAAGGAAAAATATCATTTCAGGATCAGTCCCTGATCGAATACTTGAATGTGAATCAATCTGTAGTTGACGCAATCAAGCAGAAATTGGTTTGACAGATCATGAGCGAAATCGTCAATTTGAATTGCTCTTTTATAAATCTACGTATGTCCTGGTATATTTCTGTTACAATCAACTAGTATGAAAATACTCTTTGTACTGTTACTTATAGCCATAAGTGAATACACAGTGCAGCAGCCTGACATCTTAAATGTAAATAACGAAGAGGTCAAAATGCGCTATATGTTTCCTCTCGAAGCATTAGAACTTAATAAACGGCCTTTCGGCTACACTCATAGTACAGCTCCGAATACGTCATGCTGGAGAGGTTATACGGCGAACTGGGTAATCATAGATGATAAACTCTTTCTCAAAAGTATCAACTGATGTTATGGAGATGATAAAAACCCAAAAACTCTAAATCTCGTCAGTTTCTTTCTTTCAAACAATCTAAGTCCTACTGTAGAATATGAGATGATACATGCGAACTGGTTTACGGGAGACTTGCCGATAAGAGCAGATGATAACGAACGTAATCTCAGAACGGGCAAAAATTCAACACAGAATTCAATCACGAACCTAACATAGCAATCATTATAAACGGTGTAATAGTTGAATACAAATTACTCAAATAGAACATGGTTTTATGAGGGATGATCACATCATCCAGAGATCTACAGTTCAATGTGTTGGGTATCCCCGTACCGTTAAACAATTTTCGGCTAAGGTTTAAAAGAGCAATTGATAGACTATATCTCATAGATGACAATCAGTTTACAAAATTGCGATTTGTCACTCTTCGTCAGACTTAGTTGGGTGACCGAATAGATAAATCTCCGTCTCAATAGCAGTAATAGGATTTATTTTTTGGTTGATGCACAAGCCCTCTCTTGAGGGCTTGTTTTTTTGATATAGCTCTATCCTGCTAGCCACTTATCCTCCTCAGACAACTTTTCTTTTATTTTGTACTCGTACCGTATTTCAGCTCAATCTATAAGGCTCAAGCAGGTCATTTACGAAAGCACGAATGAAACTAATTACCAACTTAATAGATCAGATAGACAAGCAAAACTTGTGGGATGACCGGCTCACATCAGGTCGAAAGGAATATATCAAGGTTGGTGGAAGCATTGACACGGAACAGCGTACATTTTGTGAGTTCCTCATCTCTTTAGCTCTTGATAAACAATAAGTATCAATGGATGTCAATCAAGTTTGAATGTTTAGAACGTCAGCCTAAATGACTGAAGGAGAGCTTTCTCCCACTGTTTAATTAATATGTCAGCTAATGTTGTACATAACATAAAGCGCGCAATACGGCGTGAGGAGCATAGCAAAGAGTGTCACACCGAGTAGCCGTTGGTATGGAGTCTACCATACAGAGGAGCCACGTGCAGATATCCTTGCCGAGACCTACGAAGCAATGGCCATACCTAACAAGCAAATATACCCGCTAAGTCTAACTATCCGTGAGGGAAAAAAAGCTCACAGCGAAGGCATCAGAAACATCGTGTATAAAGAGATGTGGAACAAGTTATTTGAGGATGCTACTTTTGGAAAGTTGAACTAATCATACCATGAAGACTAAGAAAGAGTTAAAAGCTGCCTATAAAGAGATGAAGCCCATTGCAGGTGTATTTCAGGTTGAGAATGCTCAGAATGGCATGGTACTGATCGAAGGTGCCGCAGATATGCAGTCAAAATGGAACCGTCATCAAACCGAGTTGAAATTTGGCAGTCACCGCAACAAGAAACTTCAGCAAGACTGGAATGACTGTGGTGTTGAAAGCTTCGTCTATTCTATTCAATCTGAACTTAAATTAAAAGAAGACGCAACCACAACCCTTAGTAGTGAGCTCAAGTTGCTCCGAGTAATGCTGGAAGAGGAGTTGGACATCCCTCGAGAAAGGAGGTATTAACTTAATCAGATTATACCTCATAGTCAACTTAAGACTAACACAGAACATATCGCTAATGTCTGTACCAACGCTTATTAAACTCGCCGTAATAGTTCATCAATAGGCAGAGGCTACAATGAAATGCATGTCGATCATCCTCTTACATTAACTTTAAAAAGAATATACCTCGGTGATACGTAAAAACTGGAAAAATAGGTTCTGATAAAGGAACCTTCCGATAACACAAGTCATCGTCAATACCTAAATTTACAATAATATCAGAAGGCCAAGAGAGCTACATGCGCTCCTGTAAAAGCCCTAAATCAAATCCAATATGCCACCATCTGAAACTGAACGTCGCTTTCCAGTCGAAACGAATACTGTTGAAGTTCGGATTGAGAGCAATAAAGTAATAAGCATAGGCCAGCTTCCACATTACAACTTTGAAATCGACATTGAGACCTTAGAGGCTGTGTACTATAAATTCGTTGATTTTCAAGGTTCCAACCTAATTCTATTGGGTGGTGCCCACAGACTTCTCCTTACTTCGGCTACTGGGTTTCCACAGGTTTACGAAAGCCTATCTGCGAAATTGGGTTTAAATGACGATGTCTTTTTTAAAACCGTTCATGAAAAAATATCTCAAAAAATAACACTTTGGAAAAAGATAAAACCCAGTACTTATCGATTGACAGAGAGTGAACACAGCGATTATGAGCTTGGCTTTGAAATATTGGCACCCAAAAAAAGTTTTATTGATTGGGATACACCTTACGTTGAGTTAATCAAGAATCCGCATGCATTTATCGAAAAAGGTCCGTACAACCAAAAAAAGCTAAAGTTTAAATACCCCGTCCGCATAGGGAATATAGTGGTGACCCAATTGAGCAGTTACCTAAACAGCAGGGAAGATGTACCTCCGCTCCAATTTAGTGCCGAGTGTATCCACGAAAGCAATACCGATAAAAGCTATTATGAATTAAAAGAGCGCTTTTTTAAAGACTTCACCCCAGAAAACCAACATCTGAAATACGAACATGAAAGTCAAAATAGCTTTGAATTTGACGCTCGCGGAATGACAATTTCAATTTTGTATTCTTATGAAACGATCTGGGGATTTGACCGTGGAGATACTTCCTTAGGCGTGAAGAACATGAGAGACTATCCTGATTTGCTCATTGATGAAGACTACGAGTCAAAAATTGAGATTAGCGAAATGTTAGAAATATCTGAACCAGTTAAGGTTTCGGGCCATTACAAAAGCTCTAAGCGTGTAAAACGCAGACCGCCCATAATCAAATCTGAATTCACTACGGTCTGGATTGATAAAAAAAATGGTAAAATTGGTTTTGCAGATCACTTGTATTCTCAGGTTATCGATATAGACGATATAGAGTACTTCACAATTTCTAATGTTCAACCTGCACGTGGTTCTGGAGGTACCACCTTGCGAGCACAATTAAAAGACGAATCACTTAAGTATAATACGGTTGCGCTTCTTTATGGAAAATACCAAGCATTGGACGTCTTCTATGATCGGATTAAATGGTTAACTGGATTAAGAGTAGTTATGGCTCCTGAGGGCAGAGATGATTAACATACAAGCGACTGTCAAGCTGTTGAATCACGTAATGAAAATAGACATGAACAAGGGTCGATACTGATTATAAGCGAATGAGCTAATTGATTACAGAAGCACCCATACTACCATAAGATGAATACTTATCGCTTCATTCTCCTTCAACCAGTGTACTCTTGATTTAACACAACTGACAGCCTTCTTTTTGGTTGATACATAAGCCCATTCAGGAGGGCTTTTTTAATTCAATTAAGTCAATAATAGCTCACAATCTTTCGACCCCTATATCCATAATGGTTGAATCCATAAAACAAGAACAGCCGACACAGTTCTTAACTATGTCGGCCGTTATAAGCTTATACGTTAATCAATAATTTGATTACATCTGAGAAAGCGTGAACCCAAGTTCTTTAGCTTTCTTTTTAAGTGCAGAGATTTCTTTCTTCTGAGCTTTTCTCATTTCTGCTCTTGCCTCTTCCTGCTTCGTGTAAGAATCGTAGGACTTAGCAACATACTTTGCTACAATACCCATTTGCTTAGGAGGTAGATTATTAAAAAATGATTCAACTTTTTTACTCTTTGGAGTGGTTCCTTCTTCAATGTATTGAGAAAAAACGTTAGCAATTTCTGCTGGTTTCATGTTATGAATTTTTATAAGTTAACTACCGCAAATATACTAGCTTATCTCAAAAAATCAACTTAAATTTTAAATCATAAATACACAAGGGTTAATTAATGAATGTAATAATTCCTGATACATTCAATTTCTACTTAATTATCCTTAGATGTTCACACTCAGTTTAATTCAATTTTAATGGAACAATAGATCTCGATAGTCTCAGACTACAAGAAGAAGAGACTTTAAATTTTCAGTTGTAACAAGCTCAAGGTCTATTGACTAATAAGATGGGCAATGGCTCGCTCGTTCTCTAAGATCCACCCATTCAAAATGGGCACAACCTCATATAAAGGCATCCCATCAAAGTGTGTTGATATAGGGTCATTTGATGGCTTATCAGGATCAACACTTGGCTGAACGCTGATCGTATAGTCGTGACCCTGCGTCATATCTTTACAAGCCAAAGCGAGGTTATATAGGCTACTAAGAACCTTCCCATCAGCCAAATACTTCTTAACAGCACGCTTGTCAACAGCTTGATCAGAGCCATCAATAAGTGCATTTTTAACCTGATCTATTTGATAGTTCAGATTTCTTATCGATGAAATCACTTTCTCAACTGATGCATTATCAAGTGCTGCAATATCCTCGTCATTGGCTAGATAGAATGTTCTAATGCTATCAACAAGAGCAGCATTAGTTTCCATATAGGTCACTTCTGCAGATTTCTTCATTTCGCATCCCACCGGTACTGTTAACAATAAGAAGAGTAGTATTCTCATATATTGATTTAATCTACCCATAATTCAAAATGTCAAATTAAATACATTTCTTCAATTAATACGATACGCCATCCTTGTATAGTGACCTAATAACTGTTGTTATGTCTTAAAGGTAGTAATAGGATTTATTTTTTGGTTGATGCATAAAGCCCTTTCGGAGGGCTTTATTTGTTTATATACTCTATGTGGTTATTTCCTCACATGACTCAATTTCATTAGACAATTCACTATAACCAATAGTTCATTATGCTTTATTACCTAACTATCGTTTTTACGCAATACTGACCTATGTCTGTAAGGCCCATTCTTGTTTCTTTAGTTAAGGATGTCTATAGGCTGGTTAGCATATCTCATCCCATGCCCATACTCATATAGTGGATCTTTAGAGTCATAGGGGACATCTTCTTTTTGGTCTTCAACGGCTTGAACGGACGATGGCAGCTCAAATGGCAAGCGTCCTGACGGAGAAAACTCTCCAAAGATCAAGCCCATTATCACCTCATCACTTACGTCAAAATCAGCAATCAGTGCCTTACTCGAAGCATTGATCTCAGGGATCACAGCGGGGCGCTCTAAGTTCATGACTGTAATGGTAGGCTTAGAGTTGATAAGCTTTAAATGCCGCTCTTTTTCCTCAGTGGTAAAATCTAATCTACCTTGATGAAAGAATTGCTCTAAGAAATGTTCATCTCTTGGATCAAATGGGGTATATAGCTTAAGGATAACATAGTCCGCTTCTTCAGGCGTGCTTACGATATTAGCATGTGCGTTAGTAACATCGGCCGACATACCCTCGATATACACTTTAGATCCTTTACTGAGCGGTAGTATATCATTATCGTTCTTAAGCAGGACCAATGACCTCTTCTGGGCTTCGACTCCCTTCTTGATATGATCGGCATTCTGGTATATATCTAAAGCGTCCAGATCTACATATGGATTATCAAATAGACCTAACCTAAACTTATCTTTCAATATTCTTCTGATGGACAGATCTATGCGTTCTTCAGTCAGATCTCCGCTATTGACAAGCTCTATGATCCATTCTGGTGATGCTTCTCCACCCAGCATATCACATCCGGCATCGATGACCTTAGCGGCTCGCTCTACCTCTGAGAGATTCTCTACACCATGTGCGGCAGCCGGCTTTGCAAAACTGTCAGTAATCAATCCCCAGTCAGAACACACTACCCCATCAAATCCGTATCGCTCCCTCAGTAGATCCGTGATGATCTCTCTATTAAATCCAAAGGCCACATCTTCACTGGTTTGGCCTACTGGAATCCCATAGTAAGGCATGACCTGTGCGGTCTTAGCCGGGAAGACTCCTTTCTCGAATGGGATCAAATGATAGTCAAAATTGTTCCCAGGATACACTTGATTGGCACCATATGGGAAGTGTGCATCCTCACCATCTTCTTGAGGTCCACCACCAGCAAAATGCTTAGTCATACAAGCCACGCTGTTGTGATCAAGACTATCTCCCTGAAAACCCAGTATATACGCCTTAGATAACATCGCACTGAGCTCAGCATCCTCGCCAAAAGTGCCGTTGACCCTACCCCAGCGAGGTTCAGTGGCTAAATCTGCCATCGGCGAAAGCGCTAAGCGTATCCCTATGGCTCTATACTCCAGACGAGCGATATCACCGAACTCCCTCATAATCGTAGTATCGCCGATAGCAGCGAATCCCAACGGAGAGCACCACTTAGTAAAAAACGGTGTTGGTATAGATGCTCCTGCATTCTCATGAGCACTATGTCTCGGGTCCGAAGCTATGGTCACAGGTATTCCTAAAGGCGTACGCTCCGCTAACTTCTGGATGTTGTTATTCCAGCTTGCCATTGCCTCAGCAGAAAGTGCTTGCAAAAGATTAAAGTGATTCATCCGCTTTCTTGCCACCATGCCTGTATTACTCTCAACTAGGAAGGTCATTGGATCACTAGGATTCGGTCTCTCATTAAACGAACCATCAGGGTTCATACCTATCATGGTGATGAACATAAGCCCGGCTTTATCTTCCAGAGTCAGTTGGTTCAGTAGATCGCTAATTCGCTCATCAATATCAGCTCTGGAGTCTTCATAGACATCTAAACTTCCATTTTTGTTGAGGTCTCGATATTCATGATCACCTATAGTGAGAGTCGGCGCTTCATCTCCAAGAAGTTTCATATTTGCACTGGTGGCCATATTCCATTTTATAAAAAAGAAGAGTCCTACCAAAATGGCAATGAGGATGATTGCGCCAAGGGCATATCCTATATACTTAAATGTTCTTTTCATTTGTTTGCCTTGAGTTGTTTGAAAAATGCCCATATGAGATTAGGAGCGTTGATGTCCTTATTGGTCGTTCCTAATATTTTAGCTAACTGATTCTCTTCGTGAGGTATCGTATGACCGCCATCGACTATCTTATATCGAACAGCTTGAATTATACCATCACATTGCCACGATGATTGAACAACCCTTGAATTGTCCGAGGTGACCTTGTTTTCTAATTCTATTACTTGAGATATTGAGCAATTGCCCAATTGGGTCCAGTAGGCCATCGTTGCATCCGTAGAAAGCACGGATCCTCTGGATGCGTTGCCCAAGATCTCTACGAGTCCCCCTTCATAAGGATTAATTGGGTCGGCCGTGCCATTGATAAGGCATATGGGAACAAACTGTCCACTTTTGCCACAATCTAAATTATCATCAATGGGTAGATTAGCCGATATGGGAGCAATGCCATCTATCCATTCTGGATGCTCTAAAGCTAACTTGTAACTGTAGTGTCCACCGTTAGAATGTCCAGTAGCGAAGCGATATTGAACCGTAGTTTTCAGATGAGCTTCTAATTGCTTCTCGATGGCAAGAAAGAAGTTGAAGTCATTTACATTATTAGTGTTGGCAGTGTAGTCTGCTGTCCCTCGACAGTCATTCCAATGATTTTCAAAACCAGTTGGGTATACGACCGCTATACCTTCTTTATCTGCGATTTTATCAAACTCATACCCCATTCCTTGCCTGATGGACGGCCCATCACTCGTAGATCCATGCAAGACAAATATGATCGTGTTTATCTCATCGAATGAATCTGACGCATACCACAGAAATGATCTTTCAAGATTGTCGACCGTCATGACCTCGTTCCTTAATTCACTAGATAGACTCGGTTCATCTACATAATCGGGAGACAAGTATATTTTAAATAAGACAAAGGCAATTAGCATTAGGATGCCTATGATTGAACCGAGAATCTTGAGCCATCTTTTCATATATAAATCTGGTTTCTAAAGGACTCCTTCTTCAATTTGATTCAAGTATATAAAGTCAAGTTTCTTAACTCCAAGTTTCTTTCGAATTAGCTTCACTTCATCGGATTCAAAGAACGCTTTGGCATGGTCATGGCTATTCCATAATGAATAATGAACAACCTTGTTAGGACTGTCTGAATACGTGAGTACTTGATAGGATAATTCACCCGCCGTCTTCCTGATTGCAGATGCTTCATCAAAGCCCTTCTTCCATTCTGCAAAATCCTCTACTTCATGTATGATTAAAACGTAATTCACCTTTTTGCTTTATTTGTTCTTTCCCACATACAATTCAGGCAAGACCTCTGCTAAATTGTGAAATTCTTGAGCACAGTGATGAAACATATTAATGCCCACTTCATCAGCAATCAATCTTTTCTTGACAAATGGCTTGTTTAGAATTGGATGTAAGTTGATTTCTTCAGATTTGTTGATTTCATAAATCTTATTGCCGATCCAAAAGCGACTCCGCATCTCCACACCATCTGCTGTAGCTCGCACGAAATGTACCATTTCTGAGCCCCAACTCCCCATCTCTGGACTGCCTACACGGGCGCATATGATCGTCTCCTTCTCAGGGTCTAATTGCCTAGGATCAAACCCAAAGTCCTCTGGGGATATAAAGTCTATCAATATGTCTTCTGCTCCTGAGCCTATATCTTCATTGACAAGATGAGCGCTCTGATGCAATCGCTCACTATAGCTTAAGGTAGTGTCAGTATATGATCCTCTGAAGTAAGAAGAGATATCGTAGTGCATATCTGGATACCATATCTGATATCTCTGAGCTTCAGCAGCATGCCACCAAAACCACCAATCAATCATCTCAAGTGTCACACCTGGCATCTTCGTTAGTGCTGAAACATACATAGTTCCATCCTCAAGACGACAAAAACCATTCTCAGTACTCAAATATCCAGGCTTCAATAGTTGATTGATATCGTTTCGTTTTAGGATAGATGCAATAGGTATTTCAGTTTTATTTGATAATATCTCGTTGTGTTCCTCGGGCATGGTGGCATTCGGACGATTCAAGTATTTGTCAACATTACCAACTTTGACGTAGTCACTCTCGGCGATTTTCTCACCTAAATAATCGTCTAAATCTATCGGCGATGGCTTCAAGAAAAATCCTATAATCAATAGAAGGACTATGAGTCCTAAGATGATAAAACCTATTTTTTTTAGCATTTCAATCTTGTATTATTTAGGAATCACAGGTATCTGCAGATAACTATCATATTGACCTCCCATATGAATTGTTTCCAAGCCAAATTTTGATTTACGACTAGTTAAGCCTGTTGCCATCAATGTCGCTTTAGAATCTCCCGCTACGATCATTAGTAAGCGGCTTCCTTTTTCGAATACCATCGAGGTAGGCCACACTTCTATTTGTAACTCGACGGCTTCATTAGGGGTAAGCATTTGCCTCTGCCCATGAATATGATAGGGCCGTGAGGAAGTAGATTTCTCCAGATCCAATGCTCTATGAGAGGCTCTAAGTCTGCCTGCTGTCAAGACTTCTTTGTCCCCAGTAGCGGTGATCTTAAATAAGGTTACATGAGGAAAGGCATCTTCTATGGTGGTGGATAACCAAAGGTTCGCCATCACTTCTCCCGTGATCTCCGTTTCGGTTTCAAATGGCGCAGTAAGAAAATTTAAAGAAGAATTAGGTTCTTTTACATTACCTGCTAATAGTAAGCCTGGAGAGTTATAACTCAGGGATTGCTCATCATCCTTTTTTTGAGGCGTTAGCATTCCATTTTTACCATCTGGTGTAGCTAAGTATAATTTTTGATATTCGGTTCTTGCCAGGGGCCACTCTTGCTCATCTCTCCATTCAAAATCAAAACGGTCTGTTCCTGTACGGACAGCTAACTTGACGGGGGCTTCGTTTTCCCATCCGTTATCGATGTCCAGCAACCAACGATCATAAAATCGTAGCTGCTCCAAAAATCCTTCTTCAGAATAATATGCATCCTGATGTCCTCCTGTCTGAATGCGCAATCTCTTGTGCTCAGAGGCGGAAAACTTATACCCTTCTGTGTTTCCTCTTAGATGTCCTGCTCCTTTCCAACCGCCCCAATTGCCAACACTATAAAGTGGTACTACAATTTTTGAGAAATCTGGAACTTTGTCATCCCAATGTCCTGATTGCAAGGTGTTGTGATAGAACTTATCCCAAAACATATTGATCCCATCAAATCGATCATAGTCGGTATTGGAATCCCAATCCCGCAACGAATGGTCTCTCAGAAACTCTGGAACATAAGCATATAGAAATGCGGTAGATAATATACCACCCACAAACCATGAATCACGATACTGATCTGCTAATCCTTCCCAAGGAATGATGCACTTTAACGAAGGGGGCTGAGTTGCCGCAGCATACCACTGGTTAATTGCCATATACGATATACCCGCCAGTCCAACATTGCCATTACTCCATGATTGCGCTCCTGCCCATTCTATAGTTTCGTAAAAGTCTCTCCATTCAAGGCCGCTGAGCCCTGCAGGCTTACCCTCTGAAAAACCAGAACCTCGCACATCTACACGTACGATCACATATCCTTTGGGGACCCATCGATCGGGATTTGGAGATTCCCAATTTTGGTATTCTCCTTGTGGTGCTTCATGATCAGGTGGCACTGTCCAAGGCATATCTTTTTGATAGGGCGTCATGGTTAATATGACTGGGTACTTACCGTCAGCTTCCGGGCGAAAAACATCAGCTGACAACTTGATACCATCTGACATGACCAGCTCAATATTATCAGCGATCACATAGCCTACATATTGATCTTGGCGTTCATACTTTTGCTCATAGTCCTTCAACATTTTTTGACCTACTAGGTCAGCAGCAACAGCCTCGTCAATTATTGCGCTGGTATGACCTTGTGCATGGATAGCTATGGATGTCATGATGATCAAAGCAGCATTGAACAACATGATTAGAAGAAGTTCATGAATCTGTTTCAGATTCTTCAGGTGGGCAATTTGTATATGCATGGTTATGACTTTTTAATTTTTAGTAGAGGTATTAATGAGTCCGTGGTGTTCGAATATATGCTATGGTCGTAAAGATTAATCCTATCAGCCACAACCCTGGTCCGATTACGGCTTTTGGAAATTCAAGTCCACCTTGCATCACAGGAAATAAAATAAATCCAATGTCTTCAGCAGAAATAATAAACAGTGCAACCCAATAAGCCCATGTCGAATTTTTCCAATTGAAATAGGACAGGATTAATCCAAATACACCTAAATAAATTAAGGTCCAATGGCCTTGTGCTAATCTTCCTGCTGCTTCAGCCAATTGGCCAAGGTCTGCTCGGTCAGTCATCCGCTCTATGCCTAACATGACGTGGAGCAAAGACCATAGAGCGTATCCAACTGCACCGATTCTTGCGTATATCATAATTATTTCTTTTGCTTATTTAATCCGTTTTATAATTGAGTTTTGCTAAGCTTTCTATATTGGAAATGACTGGCAACTCTATAAATGAAGCAGTTAGTTCTCCATGATGAATGGTATTCGTAGCTACTTGTCGATCCGTACTTTCAAATAATGCTTGATCCGTATTTAGATTTCTATCCCACTGTGGAAAGTTGCTGGAAGATATATCCACGCCTATTTTATGACCTGACTTAAATCGCCAGGCAATGTGACCTAAATCGAGTTTCAATTGATATTTTTCTTCTGGTTTCATAAAGACTTCTTTGTCCAATCCTTCCCGGAATCGAGCCCTTAATATCCCTTCTGTCACCAGTGTCGCTGTTCCATCAGCACTGACATCTAATAGTTTCATGGTGAAGTCCGTATCGGGACTATCTGAGCTAATGGTCAAGTTACCATACACATGACCGGCGATGAAAATGCTGTTGTCCAGCGGATTGCTGCTATAGGATAGCACATCTTTCCGTTGTCCTTCTCTGATTGACTGCTGGTCTAAAGGTCCATGGGAAATCATTAAGTTTCTGCCGCCTATTGTTGGAACTGGATTATCTGGATCATATTTATAGCTCCTTGAACTTGATTGGGGAGACTTATTTTCAGACTGAGATATTAGACCAGATCCGTCTAAGTGCCACTGATTCAATGTTGCCGAATGTGGAGGCCAAGTATCTGCGCCATACCATTCATCTTGTTCATTGGCAATAGGAAAGATCACCCTTGGTAAATCAAGCAAGGCTGATTTTTTACCTTTTAAATGAAAATCAAACCAAGGCAACATGGGTTTTATGGGCCATATTGCTGGATTTTCTGGACTAAAGTGAGTGCCATTAAGAATTAATAATCGTTGATTCAAACTGTCTTTTTCAGCATGTTCGAAAAAACTTAATTGAGACGGCGCAAATACATCGTACCAGGCAGCAACATAAAAGGTCGGCACTTTTGAATTTGACGAATCAAAATATTTTGATGCATGACTATTAGGATTTGCCTCAAAATTTGAGTTCCATCCTCTGATGACATCTGAAAAAACGGGGTAATCTTTTAATGGCAAATGTTTCCAAGCTGCTACGTGTTCTGGATGATCTAAATCAGATAAAATGTTTCTGATTTTGAGTCCCATTTTTATTCTTGCCATTCTACGTTCTATAGGACCGTATCCCATTGCGATAAAATGATTGGCATCTGCGGTCATTGCCTGTTCCCCTAACCAAGGAAGAACAGATTCGAGTTTTACTGCACCACCAGGTCCTAAGTTACTTTGGTTTACCAAATTGGGTGTTCCAATCTGTGCATAGGATGCGACTAAGCCCTCAGGATTTTCTGCGTTTAATATCATCGCTAAGATTGCTTCAATAGAATCTCCACATGTGCCTATTTTCCCGTTGCTCCATGCTTGCTGCTGTATCCAGTTTAATAAATCTATGCCGTCTGCTCGGTCAGTCAAATCTGCTGCCCTTCCTTCTGAACCCACTCTTCCTCTGGTGTGCTGTATGACTAAGGCATAGCCAGCATCGGTTACTTCTTTCCATCCCACTTCTCCCAACTGCGCATCAGATATATTTGAGAAATCCATTGGTTCCATTCCTGCTAATGGCGTATGTGGTAGCTCATATGGAGATCGCACAATCAACGTTGGAAATGGCCCATCACCATCAGGTAATCTAACAAAGGTCATCAATCCTGTTCCGTCCCTTTTTTGTATTGTCGTCCCTTCATATTTGGCTTGGAAAGCCATAGGAAGTAAGTAGAAACCCACTAACACTGCCAGAAAGCTAATGGCGAATATGCCTATGAAAATTCTCTTTATAGCTTTCATAATAATATTAGATATTTAATCCAGATAATTCTGGTTTGCGTAGCATCGTACCTACATAAAGTAAAACGGACAAGCCAATGCCTACCATCGGGGAATCACCTTGAGCCAATGAACCCACTATTACACCACCAAAAAAACTACACAATAAAAAGAAACCAATATTGGATGTCTTTGGGATCAAGTAAAGCGCAAGACAGATGATCTGAATACCACCTAGTAAGGCTGGATTTGTGATATTGACTTGTGCCAATCCATCTACCACTTCTGAGCGACCTGTTAGCTTTGCCAGACTTGAACCCGCTACAGCAACAATCGGCACAATTGATAATACCCAACCTATAATTTTTCTTGTTTTGTTTATTTCCATCTGGTGATTTATATAGTTTTTACCGCATCACTTTCTCCTCCCCAAACTGTACCCACTGATATCTATTCTCATGAAACTTGGGGCCATCATCTTCTGGTGCTCCTCGAGTGATATACTGATTGAATGGTGCTACGACAC
>CAZDHV010000056.1:0-15380 GCA_964505335.1 uncultured Saprospiraceae bacterium
TGGATTTTGGGATATTACCCCAGAGACATTAGATGCAATGTCAGCAGAGATTGCATCAAGATTTGACTTCACCGTTGAGATGGCTGCACAAGTAGATTAATATGAATAGACTACATAAAGTTATACTATGTTGTACGATTGCCGCATTGAGCATTTGCTCATGCGGCGATAGCGATTCTGGACCTTTAGCGCCCGAACCGATGAATATGGAAATCTCATTCGAGAGAAGTGAGTTGCTCACCACTATGGCCGATGATATCATCATTCCGGCTTTTGAGAACTATAGCAATACATTGCAAGCTCTTACATCAAGTAAGGATGTCTTCATAGCAGATCCAGCTGAAGCTACTCTCGCTGATCTTAGATCGGCGTGGTTAGATGCCTATCTGGCCTGGCAATCAGTTTCCATTTTTGACATAGGTCGAGCTGAGGCAATTGGTTTACGCAACTTCACCAATATATTTCCAACAGATGTAGATGCCATAGAGTCTAATATCAGCTCAGCTAATTACAATTTGGAGCTGCCGTCTAATTTTGACACTCAAGGTTTTCCTGCCTTAGATTATTTGCTATTCGGTACATCAGGAGATGATGCAGGGATAGTAGAGACTTTAAGTGACCCAGCATCTGCACAATATCTAAGTGATGTTGTAGATAGACTGGAGGCACTTACAACAGAGGTGCTCAATGATTGGAATGGAGGATTTAGAGAAGCTTTCATTGAGAATAGCGGATCATCGGCAACTGCATCTATTGATAAGATTGTCAACGATTTGATATTCTATTACGAGCGATTCCTACGTGCCGGTAAGATAGGGATACCTGCTGGGCTCTTTTCTAATTCGCCGATTATCGCTAATGTGGAGGCTCCGTTTTCAGGGGTATATAGCAAGCAGTTATTGTTGGCAGGCTTTCAAACTACAAGAGATTTCTTTTCTGGAAGGTCTACTAACGGATCCATTGATGGTATTGGTTTAGATGATTACCTCGATGAGGTCGCCATCGTCAATGGGACTGAGTCAGTTGCTACAGCTATTATGAATCAGTGGGATATTGCGCAAGGAGAAATCGATGGGCTTATGGATAATTTCGCTACTCAGATAGAACAGGACAATAACAGCATGCTCATAACTTTTGACGAACTCCAAAAAGCTGTTGTGCTTCTTAAAGTGGATATGTTACAAGCCCTGAATATTCAGGTAGATTTCGTAGATGCGGACGGTGATTAACTCACTACGCACATATATACATCAAGATACCAAGGCCGCTCCATTAGCGGTCTTTCGCATTTTATTTGGTGCCGTCATGTTGATAAGCACTATTCGATTTTGGTCCAATGGTTGGATTGAGAAGTTGTACCTCAATCCGAAGTTTCAGTTTCATTATTTTGGATTCGAGTTTATCACAGTGCCAGGTCAATGGACTTACGTACTATTTGCCTTAATGGCGATATGCTCAATTACGATAATGATCGGTTATCAGTACCGATTAAGTATTATCCTCTTCTTTCTCGTCTTCACTTATGTGGAGTTGATGGATAAGACGACCTATCTCAACCACTATTATTTCGTTACGGTTGTAAGCTTTATGATGATCTGGCTGCCGATGAATTGTATGTTCTCAATGGATGCGCATATCAACGGAGGCGATATCACATCAGTGCCTCAATGGACCATCCTATCGCTGCAGGTGTTCATCTCATTGGTCTATATCTATGCCGGACTTGCTAAACTGAATCATGATTGGCTGATGAAGGCAATGCCTTTAACTTTGTGGTTGCCAACTCATCAGGATATACCTATACTAGGTAATTTGTTTCAACATAAGTGGAGTCATTACGCCTTTAGTTGGGGCGGTGCGCTGTATGATCTGTTCGTGCCATTCTTTTTGATGTGGACTAAGACCAGGATGCTCGCATTTAGTGCTGTGCTGTTCTTTCATATCATGACGTCAATCTTGTTTCCGATTGGCATGTTCCCATATCTGATGATCGCTGCAGTATTCATTTTTTTTAGTGGCGACTTTCACGAGCGGGTGATTGCTAGCGCTAAGAAGCTGATTTGCTCATTAAGCGGTTGGAATCTGACCAATCGCATTAACCGAGCAACGTTGACGCTACCACGACTTAGCATATGGGTTGTAACCATGGTTCTTGGGTTACAGCTTCTGATTCCACTACGAGGGTTCGCCTATCCAGGTAACATATTCTGGACAGAGCAGGGATATAGGTTTTCATGGAGAGTGATGCTCATGGAAAAAACAGGTTATGCCAATTTCAAGGTAGTAGATGGCCTAACTGGGCAATTCTTCTATGTACAGAATGATGATTTTCTTACGGCTTTTCAGGAGAAAGAAATGAGCACTCAAGCTGACTTCATCATTGAATACGCACATATGCTTGAGGCACATTTTGTAAGTCAGGGACATCAAAATATTGAAATCTATGTGGAGAGCTATGCCTCGCTAAACGGTCGTAGAAGTCAGCCTTTTATTGATCCGACCGTAGACCTCACTGAGCTGAAGAATAGCCTGTGGAACAAGGATTATATAACACCGATAAGAGATGAGTAGGATAGGAGCAGCAGTTATATTGATGTTGTTGGCAGCCAGCTGCATTGGACAAGGGACTATTACTGTTGCTGTGATGGATTCGTTGAGCAATCAACGTGTCCTTGTATATGATCTATATGACAATGATGAACAACTGATCTTGTCTTCTGATGATAATGGTCAGATTGTGATCAGTCTCGGCAGTGGACAATCGAAGGACTTGACGCTATTCTCAGAGAACTATGAGCTAATCAACTTCAGTGTTGATCAGTCTTCTGGGCCGTCGATAATCGTGAATACGTCAAGGCTCAGCGTAGAGCTGTCGAACATAGAAATAGCAGCTCGCAGAGATGAGCTATTTAGCCTCAAGCAGCTTAAAGACGTCGAAGGCACCTCGATATTCGCTGGGAAGAAGACTGAGGTCATCTTACTTGATAAGATTAAAGGGAATTTAGCTACTAACAATGCTCGTGAGATCTATGCGCAGATTGCTGGACTCAATATTTATGAAGGAGATAATGGCGGTATACAACTCGGAATAGGAGGGAGAGGTCTTGATCCTAATCGTACCGCTAACTTCAACACACGACAAAATGGATATGACATCAGTGCAGATGTGTTGGGTTATCCAGAAAGTTACTATACGCCACCATCAGAATCAATAGAGGAGATCCAGGTAGTTCGTGGAGCGAGCTCACTGCAGTATGGGACCCAATTTGGCGGGTTGATCAACTTCAAACTTAAAGACCTAGCAGAGGGAGAAGGATTCTCTCTTAATACTCGCCAGACTGTCGGCTCATTTGGACTTTTTAATTCCTATAATCAAGTAGGATATAAACAAGATAAGCTCAAGGTGAATGTAGGCGTCAATTACAAAACTGGAGATGCCTATAGAGACAATTCTGAATTCGAATCGATTAATCTGTTTACCACCGTCCAGTATGACATCAACAAGAAAACGAGTCTGACGGGAGAGCTGACTTATTTCAATTACCTATCTCAGCAGGCCGGCGGGCTTACCGATGGTCAGTTTCTCGCAGACCCAAGGCAGAGTACACGAGAGCGTAACTGGTTTGGGGTAGACTATCTCCTCTATAATCTCCGAATCAGCCATAAGATAGATCCTAGTGCTACATTGAGCCTAAGTGTATTTGGACTGCAGGCTTCTCGATCTGCAGTAGGATTTAGAGGTAATCCGATTAATCTAAATGAAAACCCAATAACGGGTATTGATGAGCAAGATGCCGATGGCAACTTCATCAGTCCTCGAGACTTGATCATCGATGAATTCAACAATTGGGGACTTGAGGCCAAATACCTCAAGCGATACCGTCTGCTGAATAAGAATGCGGTGTTCTTAGTCGGCAGCAAGATCTACCAGTCCAACAATAACTCGCTGCAAGGTCCCGGATCTACTGGAATAGATGCTGACTTCAACCTGGCTACAGATCAATTTCCTGACTACCCCAATCAATCCAGTTTTGACCTGCCTAACCGAAACTATGCACTATTCGCTGAGCATATCATTTATCTGGATGCAGATGTGTCCATCATTCCTGGCGTAAGGATTGAGCACATCAATACCGCTACAGAGGGCACATTCAATCAAGTAGTCTTTGATAATGCAGGTAATCCTTTGCTCAACCAAGTATTGGAAGATAATCGCACGGTTCGTCGGACCTTTGCCTTGTTTGGCGTCGGACTGAACTATAAGAAATTGAAGAATACCACACTTTATGCTAATATCTCACAGAACTACAGGTCGGTTACGTTTAGTGATATCAGAGTAGTCAATCCGACTTTTATCGTTGATGCAGATTTGAGTGATGAGCGTGGATTCACTGCAGATGTCGGTCTACGAGGTCAATTGGCCAAGAGTGTTTCATTTGACCTTGGTGTCTACACCATACAGTATCAAGATAGGATAGGGGTGATTCTCGATGATCGAGCCAATAGACTACGCACTAACATCGGTAATGCTTCTATCATCGGATTAGAGTCTTTCGCCGATATCAACATCTCCAATCTACTCAGCAAGCAGCCAAAAGATTATTCACTCAAGTGGTTCGTCAATGCGGCCTTTACCCATTCGCGCTATACCTCCTCGGATGAGAATAATGTCGTCGGTCGGCGTGTTGAATTCGTTCCACAAGTCAATCTGAAGACTGGGATAAACTACAAGGTTAGACAATTTAGCACTTCGTTACAGTATACTTATCTATCTGAGCAATTTACAGATGCTCAAAACTCTGAATCAGCATTTGGTGGTGACTCACGTAGCGGTATCATCGGTACGGTTCCAGCTTATTCCATTGTAGATTTTAATGTGACTCAGCGCTTTGGGCAGCTTGAGGTCTCTGCGGGGATCAATAACCTGTTGGATGAAGCCTACTTCACCCGTCGAGCTACAGGCTACCCGGGGCCAGGTATCATCCCGTCTGATGGACGATCGTTTTATGTGTCGATTGGGTATGAGTTGAAGTAGGCGGTGCTTTTATAGTAGTACCAGTTTTTCCGGGTTCATCTTTTTAGTTAAACATAAATCCATAGCTTTAGTCACCTAAGATTTTTGATACCGACTAAAAGATTAACCACCGCCATAAATGAATATCAATAAAATAACAGACGGGCCTTCCTATATCGAGTCGCTCCGTGGTAGAGATTTGACGATTTATCTTTTTGGTGAATTGATAGAGAACTATGTAGATCATCCCATGATTCGCCCTTCGATCAATGCCATTGCCGAAACCTATGAGTTAGCTGTTCATGCGCCTGAGTTGGCGTCGGTCATTTCTCCATTTACTGGTGAGCCAGTCAGTCGATTTTTAAATGTCTGTACTGATGCCAAGCAGTTAGTTCTTCAGAATAAAATGCAACGTAAGCTGGGACAGATTACGGGCACTTGCTTCCAACGATGTGTGGGGATGGATGCATTCAATTCGCTGTATTCTGTCACCTTTGAAGTTGATGAAAAATACGGCACGACTTACCACGCTCGACTGAAGGGGTTTTTGACCCTGATGCACCAATACAATTACGTTGTCGGTGGTGCCATGACCGATGTGAAAGGCGATAGAAGTCTTCCTCCGCATCAGCAAGAAGACCCAGATATGTTTGTGCATATCACTAAGCGCACTGATGAAGGGATCTACATCAGCGGAGCAAAAGCTCACCAAACAGGATGTATCAATTCACACTGGATGATTGTGATGCCGACGATGCGTTTAGGTGAGGGAGACAAAGATTATGCTATTACAGGGGCTGTACCGGTTGACGCCACAGGGATAACCTACATCTACGGTCGCCAATCTTGTGATACCCGTAGTATGGAAGGCGGAAGCATCGACGTAGGGAATGCGAATTATGGTGGACAGGAGGCTATGGTCATTTTTGATGACGTTTTTATTCCCAATGAGTACATATTCATGGATGGCGAGTATGATTATGCTGCTATGCTGGTAGAGCGATTCACAGCTTACCACAGAAGGAGTTATGTGTGTAAAAGTGGGGTAGGCGATGTGCTGATCGGTGCTGCTGCTAACATTGCTGATATGAATGGTGTGCCAAGGGCATCCCATATCAAGGATAAGTTAGTGGAAATGACGCATCTAAATGAAACAATTTATGCAACGGGGATTGCGTCATCTTATCAAGGATATGCCACCAAATCGGGAGCATATATATGCGATAGCATGCTAGCTAATGTATGTAAACATCACGTTACAAAATTGCCCTATGACATTGGTCGCTTGGCACAAGATTTGGGAGGTGGATTGGTAGCGACCATGCCATCCGAAAAAGAATTAAATCATCCTGAAATCGGCGGCTTAATCAAAAAATATTTGAGAGGTAAAGCAGATGTGAAAACTGAAGATCGCATGCGTATTCTACGCCTCATCGAAAATATGACTTTAGGGAGAAATGCAGTTGGCTACTTGACAGAAAGTATGCATGGTGCAGGCTCTCCCCAAGCTCAACGCATCCAGATAGGTCGAGCCATGCAAATAGAATATAAAAAGCGATTGGCTAAAATCATTGCAGGGATAGAAGTAGAAGGCGATAAAAGTGTAATAGTCGAAGAAGTGGGAAGCTACTTTGCCCGAGTGTTTGAAGTATAGCCCAAATGAATATGCCCCAAGATTTTCTTTTAAAAATAGGATAGTGAGCAAAATCTAATTGATGCCGACATATAGCTTAGGTTGAACCTAAACCGACCAGATCGGGTATATGGCGCAGATGAATTAATTTCTATTTCCGCTTATTTAGTAGAATGAAAATTAGTTCAGAAGCAAATTCAAAGGTGTGTATCATCGGGGCAGGTTGTTCTGGATTTACTATGGCTAAGCGGCTCAAAGACTTCGCCATACCATATGATTGTTTTGAGGCGTCTGATGACATTGGCGGCAATTGGTACTTCGACAATCCCAACGGGATGTCATCATGTTATAAATCTTTACACATTGATACGTCAAAACACCGATTGGCATTTGAAGACTTTCCTGTACCTGAGGTTTGGCCAGATTTTCCGCATCATTCGCAATTGCTACAATATTTCCATGATTATGTAGATCATTTCGGCCTGAGAGACACCATAACCTTTAATAGGTCCGTGACAAATTGTGAGCTCTTGAATGGAGGGAGATGGCGTGTTCATTTATCCAATGGTGAGGAAAGGGAGTATGGGGCGCTGATTGTTGCCAATGGACACCATTGGGATGCCCGCATACCAGACTATCCTGGTCATTTTAAAGGATACCAAATCCACTCTCACAATTATCGGGATCCGTTCTCGGATTTTGATTTTCGCGGGAAGCGCACCATGGTCGTTGGGGCTGGCAACTCGGCCATGGACATCAGTTCAGAGCTAAGTCAACGTCCCTTGTCCGAGAAATTGATTATTTCGATGCGGCGTGGCGTATGGGTGCTTCCGAAATATTTGAACGGTGAGCCGATTGACAAAGAAGTGTTACCATCTTGGATACCTTATTCGATTGGTAAATTTCTGGCGCGCAAGAAAATAAAATCAATTACAGGAAATATGGAAAGTTTTGGCTTGCCAAAACCTGACCATGAACCCTTGAACGCTCATCCTTCTGTTTCTGGAGAGTTTCTCTTACGGGTTGGCTCTGGAGATATAAAGCCCAAAGGTGCCATTGAACGCTTGGATGGTGATGCTGTGGTATTTGTGGATGGGTCACGTGAGGAGCTTGATGCAATTATATGGGCGACAGGATACAATGTTAACTTTCCTTTTCTGCAGATTGATGCCTTTAGGCCTGGTGAAGACAATAAGTTTCCTCTTTTTAAACGCATGGTGAAGCCGGGCTTTGAAACCCTATTTTTCGCTGGCTTGGCTCAGGCTTTGCCGACACTTGTAAATTTGGCCGAGCAGCAATCCAAGTTCGTAGCTGCGGCGATATCAGGTGGATATCACTTTCCAGATGTCCGAGAGATGGAACGAACCATTATTGCTGATGACAAGTTTCATGGGGGCGACTATTATGACTCGCCACGCCATTCGATGCAGATCGATTTCGACAAGTATGTCAAGGACTTAAAGAAGGAGATTAATCGAGGGCAAAAGCGCAAAGCCGTATAATATCCTGATCGCCAATCTTTAGCCGACCTAATTTAACTTTTACATGCTACTTTTTTTACGACATCAATGTACAGGTGAATTGAAAGATTTTAGCACGAATAAAATTCCTTCTTTAAAAAAGAAAAGGCCCCTCGAATTTCTTCGAGAGGCCTGGTTTTGTTTAGTTCGATTGATTAGATTCTAATCACCTTTAGTAACTACCTTTCAACTCAACTCTTCTGTTTTGTGCTCTTCCTGCACTCGTGTCATTAGTTGCTATAGGAGTTGTTTCTCCATAACCTACAGCTCTTAATCTCGTTGCGCTTATACCTTTCTGCATGAGGTAAGTTTGAACAGCCTGAGCCCTTTTCGAAGATAGATCAAGGTTCTTCTGATCATTACCTTGAGAATCTGTATGTCCTTCTATTGAGACATTCAGATTAGGGTATTGAGTCATAATAGACACCACTTCATCAAGTATAGCATATGATTCTTTTGTTATCACGCCATTTCCAGAGCTGAAGTTGATTCCTTTAAGTGCTCTTGTAAACACTTCAGTTGCTGCTGTAGGCACTGCTCTTGCACAACCATCAGGTCCTACAATTCCTCCAAGATTAGGACACTTGTCATCCTTATCTACAACGCCGTCACCATCACTATCAGGGCAACCATTAACATCTCCTGCAACATTAGGACAAGCATCAACATCATCATTTACGCCGTCACCGTCGCTGTCAGATGCACAGCCATTAGCAGCATCACCAGCTACAGTAGGGCAGTCATCATCCTTGTCTGCTACACCGTCACCATCACTATCTGGACATCCTCTTAACGTGCCAGCAGCGTTAGGGCAATCGTCATTTCTATCGGCCACACCGTCGCCATCACTATCTGGGCATCCGTTAAGTGTACCAGCAGCATTAGGACAATCATCATTTCTATCAGCTACACCATCGCCATCACTATCTGGGCATCCATTTAATGTGCCTGCAGCATTAGGGCATCTATCGTCTCTGTCAAGTACGCCATCACCATCGCTATCAGGACATCCTCCGTTTGCAGCAGTACCTGCATTAGTAGGGCAGTTATCTTGGCTATCGATGATGCCATCACCATCGCTATCAGGACATCCGTTAAATGCGTCTAACCCATAGATGTTAGGACAGGCATCTTTTCTATCTGGAACACCGTCACCATCGGCATCAGGAGCACCTCCGTCACCAAATGTATAGGTCAACGTACCCAATACTCTTCTTCCGATCAGTGGAAACTGAGGGAATGTACGATACTCATTATCAAAGAGATTCTGAGCTGTTACTGCCAATGTCAATCCATTGTCCCACTTATATCCGACTCCTGCGTCTACTAAACTCTTTACATCTGTTGGTCCACTAAATTGACCTAAAGCGGCCTCAAAGCTCTGATCATATTGATAAGCTACATTCGCTCTCCAGCCGTATTCAGGAGTTAAGTTACCCCCAAGTCTAAACCTATTTAGAGGTTGTGATATAGTCGTACGTTCTGTTCCGTCAACACCTTGTATCTGTACGTCGAACTCGTTGTCACTCGTCCAAGAGTAATTACCAAATACGGACAGATCATCACGAATGAAGTAGTTTAATCCTAAGTCTACACCTGTGTAAGTAAATGCTTCGAACGTTCTGTAGCCTGCAGCTAATAGAGGCCCAATTCCTTGTGGTAATTCTTGTGTTGGAGTCCACGCTAGTATACCATTAGCTGCAAATCCTTGTAGAGCTGGCAGTAAAGCAGCCTCTGCTCCCGCCGCAGCAGCTTGATAACCTCCGACTACGGCCGGGGTAAGACCAGCGGCTAGAGCAGCTGCAGCATCTGGACCTAAGGCGGCAAGTTCGTTAGCCAAAAAACTCTGGATCCCTGCAACATCTAAATTATTGAGTAAATCTCCTGCTATGTTTAAGCCATCTAGCCTATAAGTCGGACTAATAGCAGTGAATAGAGTAGCTCCATCTATTGTTCTGTTATAAACGTCTAAAGATACTCCGAGTCTATCGCCGATTAGTCCTTTATAACCGATTTCCCATGTATCTTCCGTTCGTAAGGCAGCAGATGGGGCATCGATTAAACCCAAATCATCACCGTTAAACAAGTTAAAGCCTTCAAAAGATCCAGTGAATCCCCCTGGAGCGTTTGCTGGATTTGCCAAGTAAGCAGCTAAATTGTTAGCTGTAGTTGCAGCTAAGTCGGCGGGCACACCCTGTGCCGTTAATCCTGCAACTAAAGCAGGCAATAAATCTGGCAACAATCCTGCAGTTGCTAAACCATATGGAATAGCGTTTGGTAAGCCTGGTGTGCCTACTGGAAGATTAGGAAGGCCTAACCCTTGAAGTGCAGTATTCCATACTATCTCAGGATTATCGCCAAAGGTTTGTGTTCCATTATTACCTAGCAACCAAGCTGATCCAACTGGGCCAACTCCTGGTACATTGAATGTAGTAACCGGGAAATCAATATTGACTTGTAGCTGAGAAGGAGCTCCAACCGCTCGGTTAAATCCTGCCCTGATAGTATGCTTAGGGCTTGGCTTGAATACGAATACTGCCCTTGGAGAAAATGCTGTCTCATCCAAGAAGTTAAATCTATCGGCACGTCCTGCAAGGACTAAATCGAGCTTATCTCCCAAGGCAAGCTTAGTCTGTATATATCCTCCAATGATACCAAAGTCATCGTCATCCTCCTGTCTTCCATAAACTTCATTATTAGTATCTGCTACAGATAATCTATAGTCAATCCCGGCTGTCCAATTTGAATTTAAGAAACTTGGGATATCAAAATTTTGCTGTACTTGTGCTTCAAACTGTGTTCTGGCGATACCAGTAGAGTTTCCAGTATTATAAAGGAAAGTTGGATTTTCATCGCTTCCTCCACTATTAGTCAACCAGAAAGACTGTGCGAAGAATCCTCCTTTTTGTACTTGTGCTTGAGCCCATCCCTCAGTAGCTTGTGAGAGTCCTACACCTTGTGTGTTGTAAAATACAGCTGACGCACTATTCGTTCCTCCCGAAAATATCAGTGATAAATCATCTTGTGGTCTGAACTCAAGTGTTCCGTTGAGTACAAATTGTCTCCAGTCGTCTTGTATCGGATTACCAGTACCGTCTGGATCAAGATCTGATTCGTCTAAGAGTATTATGCCTGGTTGAGTTAAGTCAACTATATCATTAGTGATTACAGGACGCCTAACAGTGTTCTGCACAAGAGCGATTTGTGCCGCGTCAATTTCACCATCTTCTCCTTCTCGGGTAGGATCATAGACAAATTCATTACCTCGCTTTACAACGGCGTTTACTTTAAATCCGAACTTGTCCGACACTTTCGTTGCGTGTCGCAATGAGGCACCAAATGTGCTCAGCTCTCCACCTATCAATTCAACAGTTGTTCCTGGATTATCTATTGGCTTCTTACTGATGAAGTGGACCACACCTGATGTCACGCCAGGACCATATAATGCAGATGCAGGACCTCGTACGACCTCGATTCTCTCAATGTCAATATTGTTTAACGGAGAGTTCAAGTTATCAAATGTTCCTAAACCAGGCCCAGACAAAGACCTGTTATCCAATATCGGGAATGATGCAGAACCAAATATCCCTCCATCTCCTCTTAATTGGATATTTACACGGCCAGCACCTTGCTGTTGTACATATACTCCTGGCTCATTGATGATTGCTCTTGCGGCATTATCATTTGGTGTTGCCTCGAGTTTTCTTGCCGTAAGAACAGATACTGATGCCGGAGCATCCTGTACTTTCTCTCGACGTCGAGATGCCGAGATAATAATATCTGAGCCAATCAATACGCCTTCAGACATAGTGATATTTAAACCACTGGTAGGACCATTGACTGTTATTTCTTGGGTGTTGTAACCAGTAAAACTCACAACCATCGTGAGCGGGAAACTTGCAGAAGTGGTTACGCTATAATTACCGTCAAAATCTGTGATGTTTCCGTCTGTAGTATTTTGAATTAAGACATTAGCCCCAATCAGAGGCTCGCCTGTGTCATCGGTTATATTACCACTAATCGTCCCTTGTGCAAAGGCGACTTGAGCGGTTAACACCATGAGACATAAGAAACCAGAAAGTTTCTTCAGAAAGTTAGTTCTTTTCATACAGAATAATCTTTGTTTAAGAAAAAATGGGTTTTAGACCTTACGCTTGTCAGTTAGATAATTAGCTATAAATCAAGACAATAGTTAGATCGTCGTTTGTAAAATAAACCGCCGGTAAAATATGGGTTACAATTAGATTGTCATAATATATGATCCCCTATTTTGGGGATATGCCACATAGACTACCGAGAATTAATTGACACTATGATATAAAGTTGTGCTAAATAAGCAAAATCTAAAATCATATTTTATCAGAATTATACAATGCGAGTTTAGATGGTGAGTTCAGAAGAATCGTCCTTTTCTTAAAGAAGCTCTCAAACTATAGGTCTACCTTTATGCTCATAATATACTTATGAAGTACGATCTGGTCATTTTTGATTGTGACGGAACCCTTGTAGATAGTGAGCCATTAACGATGAAACTGCTTGCGCAAATGATGCTCGAAATAGGGGTTAAGGAGGACTATGAATGGCTCTTAGAGAATTTCGCAGGTAAGAACATGAAGGCGATCACTGATCTCATCGAAGACCATATTGGTCCTTTTAATGCATTTGCATTTGAGGAGGATTATAGGACCAGATGTGTATCTCTTTTTCAACAGGAATTGCAGCCTATATCTGGTGTCATAGATCTAATCTCATCAATTCCTTGCGCTAAATGTATTGCATCCAATGGTCCTCAACGCAAAATGAAGTTGTCACTGAGCTCAACTGGAATAGATCAATTATTTCATCCGGAACATATATTTAGCGCTTATGATATCCAAAAATGGAAACCCGATCCGGCATTAATTCATTATGCACTTGAGCGTATGAATGTCAGTGCATCTAAGGCTGTATTAATAGAAGATACCATGTCTGGTGTCATGGCAGGGCTGAATGCTGAGGTAGATACAATAGCCTTCAATCCTGAACAGGAACAGAAACTCCTCAATTCAGGTGCTACAAACTTTACCAAAATGGAAGATATTAAGCAATATTTGCTCTCAAGTTGAACTAAGCATGGCTGCGCCAGAAAAAACAAAGAAGAAAATCACCAAAGTAGGATTGAAAAATGCGTTGAGCATTTTTAAGTATATCACAAGATATAAAGGGTATTTCATAGGTGCGTTGACATTGCTCATTATAGGTAGTGCACTTATGATGATAATTATGGGGATACCGGGTGAGATGGTTAATGAGGCGACGGGCAAGAAGACATATTTAAATCTGACGCTCAATCAATATGGACTAATGATGTTAGTAGCTTTAGCCCTAAGAGCGTTACTATCTTTTGTGCAAACCATACTTTTCGCCAATGTTAGTGAGCGTGGCATGGCGGATATACGCCGAGATCTATACAGCAAGATGATCGGTCAGCCAATGGATTATTTTGAGCAACATAGGGTGGGTGAGTTGACTAGTAGAATCACGGCTGATGTAGAGCAGTTACAATCCGTTTTTTCTGTGACCTTGGCAGAGTTTGTTAGACAGGTGATGATCTTGTTTTTAGCAATTATCTTTCTAGCATATCTAATGCCGAAACTCTTCTTAGTGATGATGCTGGTTATACCCGTGGTCGTAGTGCTTGCTATGGTCTTTGGTCGTTATATTCGTCGTCTCTCTAAGAAACGTCAAGATCAACTGGCTAAAACTAATGTGATCGTAGAAGAGACTTTGCAGAACTTTCAAATTGTAAAAGCATTTGCCAATGAAGCGTTTGAGTCTAAGCGCTTTAGTGATAGTGTAGAGAAAATGGTAGGGATCTCATTGAGCTTTGCAAAGATTAGGGGACTGTTTTTTGCCTTCATTATATTTCTACTTTTTGGGAGTATCTTATTCATATTGTGGAGGGGGGCCTATATGGTTCAGAGTGGTTCAATGGAAGCTGGTAGCCTATTGTCCTTTGTGATCTATACAGTGATGATTGGTGGAGCTATTGCCAGTTTGGGCAGCCTGTACACCACCATTGCTGGAGCACTTGGAGCAACCGAAAGAGTCAAAGAAATTTTATTTAGACCAGTGGAAATAGAGATCAATGATGATTTCCAAGGAAAAGTCAAAAAGGAAATTCAAGGCGATATCATATTCAACCAAGTGGATTTCTCCTATCCATCGAGACCTGACAGTGTCATCTTAGATGCCGTAGATATCAAAATTGAAAAAGGACAAAAAGTGGCCATCGTGGGTCAGAGTGGAGGAGGGAAGTCTACGCTAATCAAGTTGTTGATGCGCTTTTATGATGTTCAAAATGGAAGCATTTCTGTTGATGGCACTGATATCAGAGATTATGATCTGACGACTTTCAGAACAGCGATTGGATTGGTACCACAGGATATCATTCTATTTGGGGGAAGCATCAGAGAGAATCTTCTATATGGTAATCCCGACGCATCTGAGCAGGAGATTGTAGAAGCCGCTAAACAGGCTAATTGCTGGGAATTTATCAGCTCATTTCAAGAAGGTCTGGATACAGTAGTTGGCGATCGGGGAGTGAAGTTGTCCGGAGGCCAGAAACAACGGGTCGCCATTGCTCGGACGATACTCAAAGATCCTAAAATATTACTGCTTGATGAGGCAACTTCATCGCTCGATGCAGAATCCGAGAAGGTGGTTCAAGATGCAATCAACAACTTGATGAAGGATCGTACTGCGATCATTGTTGCACATAGATTAGCCACAATCAGAGATGTCGATAAGATCTATGTACTAGCCAATGGTCAAGTCGCAGAGTCAGGTTCACATAACGAGTTGATTCAAAAAGATCAAGGTATTTATAAGAATTTGGCTAATCTGCAGTTCAATCTTAAAGCATCATAAGAAAGTAATCACATGAAGAAACTTGTTTGGATAATTGCCTTATTGACCTTAGGGGGATATAGTGTGTCTGCACAGTTCGCCTATGGATTCACCATGAAGACAGAACTGTACAGTCGATATGCCAATCCATCAGATGATATAGCTTCAAGGTCTGCAGGTAGCGCACTGGTCAATATAGGCCTTGGACCCAAGCTCTGGTTTGGAGGGAAGAAATTTGCGGTTTCACCAGAAGCTACTGTCGTGTTCTCTCCATTGGCGCTGAGTACTGGAGATTTCAAAGGAATCGGGGCCGTATCATTTCCGT
>CAZDHV010000057.1:0-6504 GCA_964505335.1 uncultured Saprospiraceae bacterium
CAATATCTTCTTGGATGCCTTGCTCCTCTCCAGCTCCGGCACCCGTTGCACCTAATGTGCCAAAGCCGTGAGCATCGTCCACCAATAGTCTAAAATCATATTTTGATTTTAACGAAAGGATTTCCTTGAGTTTACCTTGATCTCCTCGCATGCCAAAGACACCTTCGGATATAACGAGGATACCGCCGTCGGTATCTTCAATAAGGTTACTCGCACGCTCCAGACATTTGTCCAAGCTGACTATGTCATTATGCTGAAAAGCAAAGCGCTTGCCTAAATGCATCTTAACACCATCTACTATACAGGCGTGACATTCGCTATCGTACACGATGATATCATGTCTGTCTACGAGTGCATCGACAGCAGACATAATGCCTTGATATCCGAAGTTGAGTAGCAAGGCAGCCTCTTTTTGTACGAATTCTGCGAGTTCTGACTCGAGCTGATCGTGTAAGTCAGAGTTACCTGACATCATCCTTGACCCCATAGGGTATGAGAGTCCCCATTCTTTAGCTGCATCAGCATCAACTTTACGGATCTCAGGATGATTACCTAAATCTAAGTAGTTGTTTACACTCCAGCAGATCACTTCGCGACCATTGAAATGCATTTTACTTTTAAGCTCACCAGTGAGCTTAGGAAATATCCAATAGCCCTCAGCAATATCTGCATACTTGCCCAATGGGCCAGGGTTGTTGGTCCGTTTGTTAAAAATGTCCATTCTCTCTATTGAAGTCGTGAAAGTAATGTTTTAGATCGACCTTGTAGAGCACACGAAGGGGATTACAGTAAATGCGTTTGTTTTTCTAAGGTGTGGTAGACATAATGTTCGAATATGGATCGGTGAGCAGGAAATTTCTCAAGCACTAATCAACCCCTCCTCCTGGTACAGCTTAATCCCTAAAGCGATAACCCTACGGATCTCTTCCTCATATTCTGGCGTGAGATATTTTATATGAAAGCAGGACTTGCCTTTGCGGGCTTTCTGAAGGTCCTGAGACAATTCTGTGAAGTGATCGGGATGGGTATAAGCCGGGAAAAAGTAGAACCGGACATCCTTCGGCTTTGGGACTATATTAGAGAAGTAAAAGCCATCGACCTTCTGGCGGCCCTGCATTGCTGGTATGGTGCCTGTAACTTGGAAGTTGTCGGGAGTGTCAATGGTCACTTTGAGTGGGCCGATATAGTCCTTCAGTAATTTTATGAGGGCTGCACGGACTTCGGCAACCTCTTTTGTGGGTGGATGAATCAATTGATCTTTTCTATCTGTTGCACAGCGATTTATCTACTTCACGAATAGCTGCTATAATATTTATCTAAAGTCATCGAGAGTAGCACCGCTATTTCCTAATGTCAAGTCATCATCTTCTTCTGGATTCATAAAAGTATCCAAGTCCGTGACATCTCTGAACGAGACATAAATCATAGGATATATCATTGAAGCCGTTACGATGACACCAATAACTATGGCCAGAATGCCGAGCATCATTATAAAGAAGATCACAATCATGAATAAAAAGAACATAATCCAATGCTTGTGAATATACTTAGCACTATAACGCAAGGCATCCCAAGGCTCAAGTTTGTAAAATCCGATCATTGGTACGGCATAACTCACTAATAAACCGGCGTAAATCAATGGGATTATGAGCAATAAGGTAACTCCACCTATAGATTCTATTGGGAAGCTTGTAGGGTCTGCACTGTCAAAGGAGGCGAAAGCTGTAAATCCTATCGACATGACTATAGGTAAAATTAGGAGTATGGCAAAGCCATAAATGATCAGATTGAGGACTACGATCTTAGAAAGGAAAGAGAACCCTGAAAAAAAATCTTCAAATTTAAAGGCGTTAGCGTCGTCTTCAATAATCTGGCACGACAAGTAAACTCCGAGCGTCAAGCAGGGAGAAATAAAAAGGCCGCCTAAAAGAGGTCCTAAAACTGGAATAATATTTAGGCTCACTGAGATTAGTCCAGAAAGTAGTAGTATCGCTACAAAACTCAGTGGTTTTTTCCTCCATAGGTTATACCCCTGGTCGATATAAGACCCTAGTTGGAACCGGCTGCTATGTAAAGAATCATCTAAGTGGTCAATTGCTGTATCATCTGACATACTACCAAGATAGAAAAGTATCGTGAGCTTATTTGAAGCAGCAGCTGTGATATTTGGATCTATGAGATTGAATCTACATCAGGACGGTGACTTTAGTCTTTTCATCAATGACTGATTTAGATTGAATCAATCATTGTGATATTTCTCTCCACGAAGGATGGTATGAGCGCGGTAGACCTGTTCAAGAAGTAGGATTCGAGCCATGTCGTGGGTGAGGGTCATCTTAGATAGAGATAGAGTAGAGTTGCTACGATCAAATACCGCTTGGGAGACACCGAGAGCTCCACCAATTAGGAAGACGATGTTTTGACTGCGATTCATGAAGGACTGCTGCTGCTTGGCTAGTTGTCGAGATGTAGTTGCTCTCCCTGTTTCATCGAGTAGGATGAGATGGTCTGATGGCTTTATCTGAGCTAAAAACAGCTCACCTTCAAGGTTCTTTAATTCTTGAGGGTCTTTATGTTTAATTTCTTTGAGCTCCTTGACCTCAAACTTACAGTAGTGTTTCAATCGCCCTAAATAGATTTCTTGGAGCTTTTGATATTCTTTATGTTTAGCCTTGCCCATCCATAGAAACGTGATCTTCATAAGGCTGTGATGTCTGTCTTAGAGGCTGATTAGCGTCTACTGTTAGAGTAGCGTTTACCACCCTTGGATCTGCCCTTGCCGCCGGATCTATGTCCTCCTCCTCGACCTCTACCGCCACCTCTTGACTTAGGGTTCCATGCCGGACCGTCTCCGAGAAACTTAGGGAGGGGAATTTTCATAACTTCCGCTTCTATAAGCTCTTCGATCTTGGAGAACTTATACATGTCAGCTGGATTGATCAGCGTGAGCGCCACACCGGTGGTATCGGCTCTGGCAGTTCTACCTATCCTATGTACATAATCCTCGGCATCATTAGGGACGTCATAGTTGATTACGAGATTGATATCCTTGATGTCTATACCTCTACTCAATACGTCTGTAGCTACTACTACTCGGACACGCTTAGACTTGAACAGTCTGATCGCCTCTTCTCGGTCCTTCTGATCCAGGTCAGATGATACAGCCATGACCTCATAACCATTCCTATTAATTGCTCTGACGACCTCGCCGACTTTCTTCTTAGTAGAGGTGAATATGATGATACTCTTATAGTTAGGTTTATCATCGATCAATTTCTTAATAAGACCGGCTTTCTGATTATCGTAGGTTAAGTATGCACCTTGTAAGACACCCTCTGCAGGCTTAGAAATCGCTATGCTGATCTCCTCATGGTTAATCAGTAAAGACTGTGATAATTTTTTGATCTTCAGTGGCATAGTCGCACTGAATAGTAGGGTCTGACGCTTCTTAGGTAACTTGTTCACGATCTTCATAATGTCATCATGAAACCCCATGTCGAGCATACGATCTGCCTCGTCTAGTATCAGATGTTCCAGTTGACTCATATCGACATAGCCCATATTGAGATGAGAGATAAGTTTTCCTGGAGTGGCGACTATGATATCTGCACCTTGACTGAGTGCGCGCTTTTGTTCTGAAAAATCTTGTCCACTACCTCCTCCATAGACTGCATAGCTCGTTGCATTTACGAAGTATGCAAAAGCCTGAACTTGCTGATCAATCTGTAGTGCCAATTCCCGAGTCGGAGCGATAACGAGGGTGTTAATTTTATTGCTTTCTTTTTGGGAGAGCTTATGCAAAATGGGAAGGATAAATGCTGCTGTTTTTCCTGTGCCTGTCTGAGCACAAGCGAGTAAATCTTTATCGTTAAGTATATGTGGAATTGCTGATTCTTGTATGGGAGTGGCGGTTTCAAAATTCATATAATCAAGCCCCTCGAGCAGGCTATCAGCTAGCCCTAATTCTTTAAATGTCATATCCGTTTATCAGTGATTTCTACTCTGCGAAACCGCCTTAAAGTTACGATAATAGTGTAGTATGAGGACATATGACATCTATCATTTATATATATGCTTTGTATTCGCCCCAAATTTACGTGAACTGACTAAACAGATTTGGCTATTTGGCATTTAGGGGATATATTATGCTTTTATAAATCGAATGACACGTTTACACCTTACAATTGTATCTACTGGGTTGATCTTATTGATGGCCCTTTCTTCTATGGCTCAACAGGATTTTTCCTTTTTGCAGCCAGTCGAGAACAACAAATATAAAAAGGTCCTTAAGCAAGCGAAGAAGGAAGGTAAATCAGTCTTGTTCATTGCGTATAGTGCGCAGACTAAGCCAAATTCTTTGTTGGATGTTGAGCCAACCGATCAGCTTCGAGAACTGTCGAGATTCGTGATTACATCAGTAGCTGATTGGAACATTCATACGCGCAATGAACTATTTAGTCGTGTAGATATCCCTTCAAATCCGTTTTACATTTTCATGCATCCCAATGATGTCATATTACATACGTCCACGGCAATCAATAATCACGATGAACTCATCGCATTTGTTGGTCAAGGAATTAACAAGCGCAAGAAGTATGACAATCTCGTAGAGATGACTGATCGTGGTGATGCCAAAGCACATAAAGAACTGGCTCTGACCTTGATTGGCAACAAAGAGTATGCACGAGCGCGAGAAGTCCTGAACGAGTGGATACAACTGAGTCTGCCATTAAAAGATGACAAAGATTTCAAGTTCTTAGCTGTGGCCCATCAGCAATGCAAGTGTAGCGATCGTATAGATCAAGCTATGCAAAACTATGAGCCTAAGATGATTGAGCTTATTGGCTCAGATGACTACTACAACATCAGACAAGAATATCTGCTTTCGAATCTAAGAGACGTTGGATTACTTGAGCCATTCTATGTATGGGAGAGTTATGATGCCAACCTAGGAGCGAAAGCGGATAGCTTGTATCGTCTGTTTGCCATTGATTACTTCAGGTCAGTATTGCCAGATAAGCAAGTCATGTTGGATGAGATCTATAACTTCCTCTATTATTATCCTAAGACGGCGTGGGAAGACCAAAAGGGTCTATTTGATATAGCAATTAAGTCGACTGAGCATGATGACGACTGGCTGCTCTTACTCGATTTGATCGAATACCAGATCCTAACTGAAGAAACTTATAGCAAGAAGGACTATAAATCTTATATACTTCATAAGCTAGGACATGTCGATCGAGCCATGGAGCTTATGTCGGAAGTCGAAGGAGAAGCTCTCAAAGAAAATGCTGACTTTCAACCTTTACTTTTTCAAGTAATCAATCAGAATTAGATCGTGCTCAAGTATATCGTGGCTTATGCTCGAGCAGCCTTGCTGCTTGTACATACAGCTCTACATATGACTGGCTTATTCGTTCATGCCCTATTTTATCGTGGGGATAAGGACCTGATAGGCTTTAGATATCGTAGGCTGTGGGCTAAAAGAGCCCTTAAAATATTAGGTATCAAGATCGTCGAAGACCGAATAAATCACCATGATGGCGTGGCGTTGTATATCAGCAACCATCGGACCCTTACTGACCCAATCATTCAGATGGCTTATTTTGATAGTTATGTCATAGCCAAGAGTGATGTCGGAGGACTACCGATCATCGGTGCTGGTGCTAGGATGACCGGAATTATCTTAGTAGATCGCAACAATAGGCATAGTCGGCTATGGGCACGCCAAAAGACGGAGGAATTACTGGCCTCAGATAAGAGTGTGCTCGTATATGCAGAAGGGACTACGACTGTTGAGCGCAGTACGGGAACATTTAAAATAGGAACGTTTAAAGCCGCATCGGCTCACAACGTGCCAGTTGTTCCTATCGCTATAGAATATAGGGATGCTAAGGACTACTGGTTCGTGGACAAGCTAAGCGATCAGATGATCGGTCAGGTAGGTACAGGATCTACTCATGTCAAAATCCATATAGGTGAGGCCTTATCTGAAGATAACCCACAAGATCTGCTAAATCAGACACAGTCTTGGATAGATGATTCTTTAGCATCTATGCAACATGGTTGGAGTAGCATATTCAAACCTTAGGCAAAGGCCTCTTCCACCAAATCCTTTTGCTGCTGATCATGCACCTTCTTGAATCCTGTTGCTGGCGAAGCACTCACCTTACGACCCACAAACTCAATGCTTGGATCTCGCCAGAAGCTCAATAGATATTGCCATGCTCCCATATTGAGCGGTTCTTCTTGAACCCATCTGATCTTGGCTTTCTTGTACTTCTTGAAGATCGCTTCAACTTGTGCTTTAGGGTACGGATACAATTGCTCTAATCGGATGATAGCGGTATCTGTACGTTTATCGTCCCGCTGCTTAGCAAGTAAGTCATAGTATACCTTCCCAGAGCACAGCAGTAGTGTTTTCACTTTTTTGGCGTCCGCAATAGGATCGTCATATATTTCTTGAAATCTATTGTTAGTCTGTAGGTCCTTCATGTCTGAGAC
>CAZDHV010000057.1:6604-15263 GCA_964505335.1 uncultured Saprospiraceae bacterium
CCGAACTGAGCTTCCCAGATCACAAGCGCATTAGGGGTTGCTAAGGAGTATCCATACTCAAATCCTAAAACGCCAAACTCGGACAATAGGGAATTGTATATCTCAAAACTCCCTTGGTCATCTGTCATGCCTTCCAGCCTGTTATATGGCTCGTAGGTCTCTGCATCAAAAAATACGGCATGCCTATGCGAGAACGTACCCCGCTTGACATCTTGCCCGCTGATTCTGATGGGGGTCTTCTCTAGTAATATTGAACCATAGGCTAACAGCTCTGCTAGTGCCCAGTCAACTTGTTTTTTATCAAGGAATTTTTGCTTACCCTTTTGTAACCTTGCGATCTTACTGAGAGGGGTGAAGCCCTCTTTTAAGGTCATCAGGTGGTTGATGATCTTGTCGATCTTGGCTTTGCTAACACCCGTATTAGGAGACTTTAAGAAATCTGACGAGTCAGTAGTTTTCTTTAGTTTTCTCCACTCCTGTTCAGGTTCTTGATACTTGTAGGGTAGCGGTTTCTGTTTTACCTCATCGAGACGTGCCTGGAGATCGTTCCAGAAAGTCTGTTCCATCTCTTCCGCCATGCTCTTTTCTACATCGCCATGAGCTAACAACTTAGCTACATAGAGCTCTCGTGGATCTTTATGATTGTTGATGAACTTGTACATCTTAGGCTGAGTGAACTTAGGATCATCACCCTCATTGTGACCATGTCTGCGGTAACAGACCATATCGATGAATACATCATTGTTGAACTCTTGGCGGTATGCCGTAGCTAATTCTACAGCATAAACTAACGCTTCCGGGTCATCGCCATTGACATGAAACACTGGAGCTTGTACTAAGCTAGCTACTCCTGTACAGTATGTCGAGGATCTTGCATCATCGTAATCTGTGGTGAATCCAACCTGGTTGTTGATCACCATATGAATCGTCCCGCCCGTATAGTAACCATCTAACTGACTCATCTGCACGGTTTCATATACGACACCCTGGCCTGCAACGGCAGCATCGCCATGGATGAGGATCGGAAGAATTGCGTCATAGTCACTATCATAAAGTAAATCGGCCTTAGCTCTCGAAAACCCTTGAACCACAGTATTGACTGCTTCAAGGTGAGATGGGTTAGGCACTAACTTCAAGTGCACCTCCTTGCCTTCGTCTGTCTTAACAATTGAACTAAAACCCAAGTGATATTTCACATCGCCATCTCCAAAGCTTAATTCTGGTACGGCATTGCCTTCAAACTCGTTGAAGATATGTTCATAGGTCTTACCCATGATATTAGCTAACACATTAAGGCGTCCTCTATGCGCCATGCCTATAATGACTTCTTTTACGCCTTTAGAGGCTCCAGTAGTAATGATCGCATCAAGGCCTGCAATTATGGATTCACCTCCTTCTAAAGAAAATCTCTTTTGACCGACGTATTTTTTATTTAGGAAACTCTCAAATCCTACCGCACCATTAAGCTTATGAAGAATTCTTTTTTTCTTTTCAATGCTCAGTCCATATGAACTATCTAGCGAGCGGCTTTCTATCTTATCACGCAGCCACATGCGCTTGCTGCGATCCTCAATATGACTATATTCAAATCCGATATTGCCAGTGTATATCTTACGTAACTTGGCGATAATGTCCTTCAAGGTGGCATTCTGTAATCCTATCTCTTCACCTGCCGAAAAAGTCTTATCAAAATCTCCATCAGATAGTTGATAATCTGCTAAGTCGAGGTGAGGCTGATGATCACGTCGCTCCATGATTGGATTAGTCGTAGAAAGTAGGTGTCCTCTATCTCTAAATCCATGAATGATGGACATTACCCCAAATTCTTTTGATAAGTCCTGGCCACCGGCTGTGGATGCGCCTGCTTGGGCAGCATTACCATTGGTAGAACCAAACTCAAAGCCTTGGAAAAACGATCTCCAGCCATCTTCTACTGACGCAGGGTCAGCCTGATACTTCTTATACATGGAGTCGATAAAGCTGGGATGCGCATTAAAAACGTAAGAATAATCTGACATCAGTTTGTATGTTTTCTCAACTCATACAAATATGCCTCTAATTATCATCTCATAATAGACTTGTAGTATAATATTATGTATCACATACATATATGAGGCTTATATTTTGGCCTATTGATTTCGCAACAGCATTATCTTTAGTGCGAATCTACTTGTAGACCACGCAGCATGAACCAACACTTCCTCCTTTACAGCTCATTTATTTATGTATGTATACTGGTATCCCTATTCCTCATTAGGAAGTATCTGAGGATACAATATGATAGAAGAACTCTAATAGCCAGTACGATTGCCATCCTTTGGATAGCTATAACGACTTTTTTTATTACTCCTGAGCCTTTTTTAGTCTTCAGGGAAGGAGATAATTTACTCAAGACAGCAGTGCTTTTAATTGTGGTCTTAGGAGTAAATGCATTGGTACAGTTCGTTCTTTGGATCTGCTATGCTATTATTAGCTCTAGGAACATTCTTAAGCTGCCTCGATTCATTCTGAATATTCTTGCCATTATTGTTGTATTTGTTGCACTGTTAATTGGGGTGAAGATCATATTTGATCAAGAGCTTAACGGATTATTAGTCTCTTCTACTCTTGTATCTGCTGTAATCGGTTTAGCCTTGCAGGGTACCTTGAGTAATCTATTTGCCGGTTTTGCCCTGCAGATTGAGTCTCCTTTTAGCATTGATGATTGGGTTAATTTGGGAGGGCATGAAGGCAAGGTGGTCAGTCAGAACTGGCGGTCAATTACCTTGTTGACAAGAGAACATCACCGGGTGTCGCTTACTAATACTTTTGTTGCAGAAGATAAGGTGATCAACTATTCTAAGCCAACTAGGAGGCAAGTGCACAATTTTTATATTACGATAGATTACTCCCATCCTCCGAACAAGGTTAAAGGGATTCTGAGAGAATTGTTGAATGAAATAGAAGAAGTTGATCTAGATCCGCGAATGGGAGCATTTGTTGAGGATTACTTGGATAACGGCATCAAGTATTGTATGAAGTACTGGTTACATGATTATGCAGATATAATCGCAATTCAGGATATCGTGTTGACTCGCTTATGGTATAAGTTAGATCGACATAATGTAAAGATACCTTATCCGATCAGTGAGGTGCAATATGTACAATTGACAGATGAGGGAGGTGAGCGGGCCTTGTATGACTATAGTGATATTCTATCTTTTGTCAGCCAACTCGATTGGCTCAAAGGCATGCAGTCTGATAACATATCTAAGCTTGTGTCAAATGGGACAGTATTTAGATATGCTAAAGACGACCTTATTGTGAAACAGGACGATCAGGGAGACTCGATGTTTGTGATAATTGAGGGAAGCGCAAGAGTATTATTAAGTACGGATAAGCTTCAAGAGACATTCCTTGCCGATAAACGTGCTGGAGAATTCTTTGGTGAAATGAGTCTACTCACTGGCGAGCCGAGATCAGCCTCAATCAGGGCCAACCAAGATAGTGTTGTGCTGAAGATTGATCAGGTTTCCTTCAGCAGTATAATTGCTGCTGATAGAGAGGTGCTGTCAGAGTTTATAGAGGTGTTATCAAAGTCAAAAACTGGAATAGCCGAAGCAATAGAACTCGCTAAGTCAGCTGATGGTGTCTCAGAAGAAGTAGCAATAAAGGCAGTACTGAAAAAAGTGTGGAGTTATTTGAAGAATCCTTCCTAACAGTACGATCTCATTTGGCATATTTATTTGCCTGCTCTTCCTCAAGACGTTCGATATGTTTTAGTTTGATTGGTGCACGGTGTTCCTTAGCATATTCATTATGGTAGCAATGGCCTTTGAGAAAACCGATTTGTATAATATCGAAATTCTCATCAAGGTTTAGGAAGAGTTCATAGTTCTTCCATTCTTGTTTCAGTGTTGCTCCTATTTCACTGAAGTCATGACGACCTAAGTAGTCTAGATCAGCATCACAAAGTAGAGATGATAAAAAGCTGGTAGGATTTTGAGGCACCTTAGTGGCTAAGATCATTTCAGATACTTGTTGTATATGGTGTTGACTAAACCCTTCTTCTTGCATAACTTTTGAGGTGATCGCAACGCTCGCCTCCTCATGATTTTTGTAGTTGTTTATAAAACCTACGTCGTGGCCAACTGCTGCAACTTCCAATAGCTGGGCTGGAATTAACTCAATTTGGTAATGCTTGATGTAGAATTGACATACTTCATGCACATCCCTGGTATGGTGGATGCCATGATAGGTCAGCTCTGGAGAAAGCTCATTCTCCAGCATGTGATACAGTTTTTTTATGGTCTCTTTATAGTTCATATCTATACTGTCAAGTATAGTCTTATCTCTCAAAATGTGTCATAAACAGTGCCAAAAGAATCATTGACCGCTATAGTTGCTCTAAACATTGAATTATACAGCGCTCACTGCTAATTGACCGATTTGGACATTTTTCAATTAAGAGAGGGGCTATGGCTTAAGGTATCCACGTAATACATCTCTAAGTCTTTCATGTTTTTGACGTCTAGGCAGCCCCTTGAATGGCATGAAAACTCTTCTTTGATCAGCTCGTATGTTGATTGACTAATATTGATCCGTTGAGCTTCAGATTTGCTTTCCATACGAGCCGCTACATTGACAGTGTCTCCCCATATATCGTAGGCGAACTTCTTAATACCTACAACACCAGCAATGATTGGCCCGGTGTGAATCCCTATGCGAGCATCAAATCTTATCTGTCCGTTTTCTTCTCTCTTATGATTCCATTCTTCAAGAAAAGCTACCATCTCGATTGCCGCTTTGACGGCGTCTGTAGCGTGAGATTTATTGGTTATTGGTACTCCTGCTGCGCACATATAAGAGTCGCCTATAGTTTTAATTTTCTCAACATTATGTTTCGAAATAATTTCATCAAAGGCCTTGAAGCACTCATCAAGGGCTTCGATCAAGTCCTCTGGTGATAGGAGTTGTGATATCCGGCTAAAATTTATAAAGTCTGTAAAACATACAGTGCATGCTTCAAACTTACGAGTCTGGACTTTAGCGTTTTCTTTGAGCTCTGAGGCAATGTCTTTCGGTAAAATATTAAGCAAGAGCTCTTCTGATCTTTCTTGCTCCTCTTGTATCTCTTTATTCTTTTTTTCTAGTTTGTTATTGGTCCTCTTTACCATAAATGAAAGCCAGGTTGCAATACCACCTATTAGGAGTCCTGACAGTCCTAATATGATATAGTTGCGTTGCTGAGACGATTTTAGTTTTAATTCAGCCTTTTGCAATTGAAGAGTTGAATTGGTTAGGTTGAGTTCTGCCTCTTGTCTGTCAATCAGCGTTTCTTGACTTAGGAGATTAATGGAATCTAGTTCGGCTATGAATCTCAAGGAGTCAATCATGCGCTTGTTAAATTCCAACAAGGCCTCTTTTTGAGCTTGATTAGCCGTCATCTCATTGATCATGCGAGTGCGCCTGTTCAGCTGCCTCTCGTTATTCCGGACGGTCTCGGACAGCTTTGATTGCAGTCCCTCAAGTCTTTGTCTCTCGAATTTGAGTTTTTCTATTTCGTCAAAAGCCTCTTCTTTGTTCAATTTTAGAATGTCGTCTCGTCGCTCCTGATTCAAACTTGATAGATCATGTGCCTCTCGTTGCGACATATATTGATCGATGTTTTTACTTATAGCAACAAGGTCCTCTTTGTATTTGCCAGATATGTTATTTACAGTTGATTTGAGGATTCTGTCAACCTTATCAATAATAACCTCCGGTGGGTTTAACTTGGAAATGTCATGGAGACTTTCAACCAAATCTTTGTCGTATTTATCATTCCGAGGAAAATAATCAGCGATTAGTTCAGCACGATGCGACAATACCACAAGGTGAATTGATTGATCTATGGAACGAGCTTTTTTGGTTGCTTTTTTAAGTAAATCATACGATTCATCAAACTTTTTCTGCAATGCTAGGTCCTCAGCGTATTTGCTAGCGACCGAAATATATTGAGGGCCGTCTAATTTTCGCAGTTCATTCTTTATATCAGACCAAGACTGCTGTCCATGCGCTAAACAGCTAAATAGACATATTAATGGGACGAGGAGTGACCACTTCAGGAGTAGAGGGTAGGTTTTTTTCATTTCTGGTTGATGTTGCTAGGTGAAAATGTTAGTTGGTATTGAATACTGTCTATGCTGCAAATAGACTTCTTTCCAACTAACTCCTTCAATACAATGATACATAGAATTCTAGCTACTTTCTCTATAGGTTTCCATATATATATGACTCCCTATAAGGCAGAAACTCAATTCCTTCTGTAATGGAAGAGCACCATAGAATTCTGTGATGTACCTGACTAGTAATGAATCTGATCTGTCCTTGACCAGTAAGAAAGTTACTTTAACGAGAGATTCGGGGGCTAGGCTACCTCAAATACTACACGAGGATCTTTGACCTTGCCGCCTTCGATCATGTTCACATTTACTATTGCTTCTGCTCTGCCTAATAGCTTTTGACATCTTGCGCTGAGGTGCTTAAGATGAACAGTTTTTCCTTCAGCCTTATATCGTTGAGTGATCTTGTTGACGGCTTCAATACCGGACATATCTGCGACTCTGCTCTCATAGAAATCAATGATCACTTCATCTGGATCATTGTGCACGTCAAACTTATCATTGAAAGCAGTTACTGAACCAAAAAATAGTGGTCCGTATATTTCATAGTGCTTCACGCCCGACTCATCCACATGTTTTCTTGCACGAATGCGTTTTGCATTCTCCCATGAGAAAGATAGTGCAGAGATAATTACTCCGATTAACACAGCTAGCGCCAGATTGTGCAAGAATACAGTTACCAGAGATACTAATACCATGACGACTACATCATGGGTCGGCATCTTTCCGAAGGCTTTTAAACTCGACCACTCAAAAGTACCAATAGCAACCATGATCATTAGCCCTGTTAGTGCGGCCATCGGTAATTGTTCGATCAGTGGGGCGCCGAACATGATAAAAACTAATAGCATAACAGAAGCTACAATACCAGATAATCGCTCACGTGCTCCAGCCGATATATTGATTAAGGATTGACCAATCATCGCACATCCACCCATCCCTGAGAATAGTCCAGTAACAAAATTAGCTAAGCCTTGTGCGATACATTCTCTATTGCCGTCTCCACGAGTTTCTGTAATCTCATCGATTAGATTAAGTGTAAGGAGGCTTTCTATAAGTCCGACACTGGCTATTATAACGGAATAGGGTAATATAACCATGAAGGCTTCCCAAGTGAATGGTATTTCAGGAATATGAAAAGGCGGAAAACCTCCATTAATAGAAGCTATATCCCCGACTGTCCTAGTGTTAATACCAAATCCTATTACAATAGCTGAGATCACGAGTATCGCTGTCAGAGATGCAGGAACTACCTTAGTAATTTTAGGTAGTCCCCATATGATAAACATGGTGAGTGCAACTAATCCGAGCATCATATATAATGTAGTGCCAGTCATCCACGTCAAGCCTGCTGCGCCAGCTACTTTAAATTGGTCCAGTTGAGCGAGAAATATCACTATAGCCAGACCATTTACAAAGCCAAACATGACCGGATGAGGGACAAGCCGTATAAATTTCCCTAGTTTAAAAACACCTGCAAGAAACTGTATGATTCCAGCTAGTACTACTGCTGCAAAGATGTATTCAACCCCATGACTTTTAGCTAATGCGACTATGACTACTGCTACTGCGCCTGTGGCTCCTGATATCATACCAGGCCTGCCACCGAATATAGAGGTAATTAGCCCGATGCTAAACGCTGCGTAAAGGCCGGTTAGTGGTGACAAACCCGCAATAAGTGCGAAAGCTATGGCCTCTGGGACTAAGGCCAAGGCAACGGTCAATCCTGAAAGGATTTCATTTTTATAATCAACTGCAACACCTGAGCCAGAGAGCTTAAATATCGATTTCATGGGATGAGATTAAGTTGCAAAGATATCTCTTATGAAATTAAATTTGCCAATCAATATTTTAAAGGAAGTATTTAAGAATTATATTTTGGAAAACATAGATATATTAAAATATAAAACCAAAAAGGGCTCGTAGTGTATGACGATATTTTATTATATAATCAATTGAAGAGTCCCCGCTCTCATTTTTACAAATGAAAGAAAGGGCTGAGTTGATGAGAGAATGATGAGAAGTGATATGGTAGGATATAGCTCGCTGGGGATTAAAAAAATATCCATGTACTTACTTGTCTTATAAGTACATGGATATGCAATTTAGAAATGATCATTCCATTTCTACGATGAGATCATTAATGTTGTGGTCATCGTTAGAACCAGTTTTAGGGTTCGGGCCCCACTGATTATCTCCGGCCTGACTATCTTGACAATAGAAGACTAATAAGGCGATGCTACCGATGAGTGGAATTATTCCAATTAGTAACATCCATCCGCTCTTACCAGTATCATGCAGACGTCTTACCGCTACGGCTAGGCCTGGAATAAATGTTGCTAAAACATAGATCACTATAAAGATCATCGGAATCATGCTTGGTTCTGCATCAAAACCTCCCAAGAGACCACCAAAAAGTAAAAGTGGACCGTAAATAAATATCATGTGGAAAAGAGAAAAATACCAGAATTCACTTCTTCGAGCTCTCCCACTGAAGTTTGCATAATCTTGGGTTA
>CAZDHV010000058.1:0-3177 GCA_964505335.1 uncultured Saprospiraceae bacterium
GTTAAAAAGCCCTCTCAATCTTGCGACTAAGAGGGCTCCTAAGTTGACCCACAAGGACTCGAACCTTGAATGACGGTACCAAAAACCGTAGTGTTACCATTACACCATGGGTCAATTGAGCCGCAAAATTATAATAAAATCAAAACCCTGTAAAGCAATGGCCACATAATTTTGTACATGGTAAAAATCATTCATCTATTTTCGCAGCTGAATTACGAGTACATGAAATCATTACAATTACTTTTTGTCATCGTCGGGTTGGGTCTATCAAGCTTCGCTTATGGACAGACAGATACCATCAGCTATAGTATCGGCATGAGTGTTGGAGCCCGCATGGCTAATCAAGGGGCTAACGATATTGACTATCAAGATTTCCTGCAAGGGGTGCGCGACATGATCGAAAAAAACGAAACGCTCATATCAAAGTCCAAGAGTGACAGTCTCAACTATGCATACTATCAAGAACAAAAGGATAAAATTTTTACAAAAGTGAAAGAAGAAGGAATCAAGTTTTTAGAAGACAATGCTAAGCGACCGGAGGTGGCTACTACCGAGAGTGGCTTGCAATATGAAGTATTAACCGCAGCAGAGGGCGCTAAGCCAAGTGCGACCAATTCAGTAACTGTACACTATGTCGGCCAACTCATCAGTGGTGAGTTGTTCGATAGTTCAGTAGATCGAGGGGAGCCTGCAACATTTCCACTTAATCGGGTAATCCCTGGATGGACTGAAGGAGTGCAACTGATGAGCACTGGGGCCAAGTACAGATTTTACATCCCCTATGAGTTAGGATATGGGGCGAGAGGAGCAGGAGCGGCTATACCTCCTTATAGTGCACTGATATTTGATGTTGAACTATTGAAGATTAATTGATCAGAAACTGATCGTATAGTTATATGAAGAGTCTCCATTTTGGGGGCTCTTTTTTGTTTGCACGATGTTATACTTGATCTGCGTCTTCTTCTGCTCCTTTTTCTTGGGTAGCTTAAATCCGATACGCATATTCTTATGGAATGTGGTTCTACCCTTACGGACCACTTGATCCAACTTAAACTGCATGAGACTAACGATGCGCTGAGCCTCTTCATCACAGCCATGACCCAGTGACATCTTAACCTTAGAGCCCGTAACCACTCCTTTGTGATTGATGTCTATCCTCAGTAATACGACGCCTTCAATCTTCAGCTTTAATGCCTCCTTGGGGTACTTCAAGTTCTTTTTAATAAATTTTGACAGCGCCTTTGGACCACCAGGATAGTATGGCTTTACGATGAACTGGTGCGGTTTTTTGTTTTTTCTCACTTCTGACAAGGTACTTTAATAATTTATTAAGATCAGAAATTGCTCTTGTCGCTATCTTTGGGAAGTTCGTAATAAATCTAAAAGACTATGAGACTTATCTATGTAATATTTATGATGTGCCTCTACTCCCTCCTTGTTGCTCAGGACGGAGAGAAACAAATTATTATCAAGAAAAGTGCTGACGACCAAGAAGTAAATAGCTGGGTAGAAAAAGAAAAGCTTGTATCTGTCGATGTCATGAAAGATGACACAGGCGAGCGCAAGATTAAAATCGTCATGGACGCAGATGGAGAACAATCTGTGTATGAGTGGTCTGACACTGGTGAAATTCCGGCAGAAGTAAAGCAACAGCTGGAAGACGCTGGAATAGACCTGCAAATTCTCGATGGGTCTAAAGGCTCTGGCGTAGAAGAAAAAGTAATCGAAATAGAATGGGATGGCGATGGCGAGATGCCTGAGGAGCTCAAGATGCTCAAAGAAAAGCACGGAGTTGATATATCTGAATTTCTCACTGATGAAGATATTGCAGGCAAAAAGAAAAAGATCGTCATGGTCGAGAAGCATATCTCTGAAACTAGCTCAGGAGAGCCTACTATCCGTACAAGAGTACAGAAGGGTCAGCGTTTCAAGACAGTTACCATAGATGGTGAGGGCAATCAAAATGTAATGGAGTGGGAAGGTGATCCAAGCCAAGTGCATGAGATCCATAAGATGAAATCGCTCGAGGGTGGTGATATGATCTTCATCGGAGATGGCAGTAGCAAAGTAGAAGTTTCGGACGCCTATATGGGTGCACAGATTGAGTCAGTAGATGGCGGCGCTAGAGTACTAGACATGCTCAAGGATAGTCCCGCTGATCATGCCAAGCTAGAGAAAGGAGACGTTATCACCAAGATCAATGGTGCTCGTGCTCGCTCAATGGAGGGCTTGTTAAGCCTACTCAATCATTTCGAACCAGGTGATAAAGTAGAACTGACAATCACACGTGACGGCTCTGAGAAGACATTGAAGATGACGCTGGGCGAAAGGCCTGGGCACTTCAGATAAGATTATTGATCCATAAACAGTAGAATCATAGAGGCTTAAGCGATTGCTTGGGCCTTTTTTGATTTAAACACTCGACTTGAGTTTCTTCTTCAGGGCAAAGAGTTCGTCTCTAAATTGTGCTGCACTGATGAAGTCGAGTTCTTTTGCAGCTTTTTTCATCTTTCTCTCGGTCTCTTCGATGAGCCTATTGAGTTGGTCTTTGGACATGTAGGCGATCACTGGATCTGCCGCTACGGATACCTCATCAGGTTCTATGTAAGCTTTAGGCTTCTTACCTCTTATGTCAAGGATAGATTTCTGATTCATGATTTCTTCCTTCGTCTTGCTGATCGTAGTCGGAGTGATGCCATGCTTCTCATTATAGGCGATCTGAACGGAGCGTCGGCGATTCGTTTCATCGATGGTGATCTGCATACTATTCGTGATCTTATCGGCATAGAATATAACCATGCCATTAGAGTTACGTGCTGCACGTCCTGCAGTTTGAGTCAATGAGCGCGCATTTCTAAGGAAACCCTCCTTGTCAGCATCGAGTATAGCAACAAGGGACACCTCAGGCATATCGAGACCTTCTCTTAAGAGGTTTACCCCTACTAACACATCAAACCCTCCCAGCCTTAGGTCTCTGATGATCTCTACTCGATCGAGTGTATCAACCTCAGAATGAATATAGCGTACCCTAATATTCAGCTTTTGCAGATACTTCGTGAGTTCTTCAGACATCCGCTTTGTGAGGGTCGTGACAAGCACACGTTCGTCGGCCTCGATACGCAGATGTATCTCTTCTAATAAATCGTCTATTTGGTTGATGCTCGGCCGCACCTCTAT
>CAZDHV010000058.1:3277-15257 GCA_964505335.1 uncultured Saprospiraceae bacterium
ACTGTAGCATGGCTCTCATCAATCACCATCAGATAGTCATCAGGGAAATAATCTAACAAACAAAATGGTCTCGTGCCTGGCTTGCGCCCGTCAAAAAACCGTGAGTAATTCTCCACGCCATTGCAGTAGCCAAGCTCCCGCATCATTTCTACATCAAATGTCACTCGTTCTTTAATTCGCTTGGCTTCGATATAGCGTCCCTCCTGCTCAAAAAACTTCTCATGATCATCAAGTTCATGTTCTATCTGACGGAGTATCATCTTAAGCTTATCCTTAGGAGCGATATACAGATTGGCTGGAAATATCGCCGCATCTTTCATTGCCATGATCCGCTTACCGCTCTCGATCTCAATCTGATCAATCGCTTCAATCTCGTCGCCAAAAAATACGATGCGATAGCCATAGTCCACATAGGGTAGATTGATATCTACTGTATCTCCTTTTACTCTGAAGGAAGCTCTCTTAAACTCAGCTGCTGAGCGACTATAGAGGCTCTCGACGAGCTGATAAAGAAGCCTGTTTCGAGCAATCGTCTGACCTTTCTGAATTCTGATGATGCCCCCTGCCAGATCCTCAGGATTACCCATACCATAGATGCAGGAGACTGATGCTACGATGATCACATCCCTTCGGCCAGACATCAGACTTGAGGTGGCTCTTAGCCTAAGTTTGTCTACTTCCTCGTTAATACTCAGATCCTTCTCGATATAAGTATCACTCGTAGAGATATATGCTTCTGGCTGATAATAGTCGTAATAGGATACAAAGTACTCTACCGCATTGTCTGGAAAAAACTCACACAGCTCGCTATACAGCTGGGCCGTCAGGGTCTTATTATGGGTTAAGACTAAGGTAGGACGATTCAACTTGGCAATTACATTGGCCATGGTAAAGGTCTTACCGGATCCCGTAACTCCAAGTAAAACCTGAGCCTCCTCTCCTGTATGAACCCCATTAATCAATTGATCGATGGCTTGAGGTTGATCACCTGTAGGAATATAATTTGAGGTCAATTTAAATGCCATTGATAAAACTCTTACTAGCTTACTTCATCAATACCAATACCACGCATACGACTATGACGATAAACAGGCCATTCAAGAATATCATGTAGGCTCTTCTGATGATCTGATACTTTCGGGAAACGATGCGTCCGATATGGAATATGTCCTGTAACACGAACTCTGCTAATCCTTCTCTTGAGCTCACCGTACCTTGGTAATAGGACCTAAACTCACTGGGTTTCATTTTATAAAAATTCCCGAAGAAAAATGGGCTTGGCACATTAGTGTTGCTATAGATTGTTTTATCGTAGTCTAAGCTAATTGGCTGAAGTGCTTTAGCAGACATATATAAAGTAGTGGTGCAGGTAAATGCTATTATTATCAATGGGATATAGAACATTTCATCCATGACCTGATCAAGATTCGCAATGATAGCAGGGATCAAGATCGTAATCATGATTGCATTAAGCGACATCAGAACACTAGCTTTCTGATCAGCGATTTTAATGCGCTCGATATTGTTCCGGCTCGTAGTTCTGATATGATTGAGCGTCTTCTTATCGATCTTATACTGCTGCTCCACACCAGGCTGATCTATATTGGCTAATTCTCCTTCCATATGGTCTTATAAAATTAAGGGCTTTCTGCTTATAAGTAGCCTAGTTCAAATATTCCTTAGTCTATATCGCGAATTATTCACGATAGTTTAACCGAGCCATTATCTTTGTGTCTTTATTTGAGAGCCTTCGTTTTTAAAACCGGTCTGTTTTAACAAGTTCATAGTTTCGTCATATGATTAAGATTACTTTCCCTGATGGTGCCAAAAGGGAATATGAGTCGGGAATAACTTCCATGGATATTGCTAAGTCAATTAGTGAAGGTCTTGCCCGAAATGTGCTGTCAGCCGAGGTGAATGGTGAGGTGTGGGATGCATCAAGACCAATACACGAAGATTCCAAAGTAAAGTTTTATACCTGGAAGGATCAGGAAGGCAAAAAGACCTTTTGGCATTCTGCTGCCCACCTTATGGCAGAAGCTATAGAAGCGCTATATCCAGGGACCAAGTTTGGTATTGGTCCGGCCATTGAAAATGGTTTTTACTATGATATAGATATGGGTGACAAGGTCTTGTCAAGCGATGAGTTTGGTAAGATTGAAGCTAAGATGAAGGAGCTGGCTAGTCAAAAGAATGCATACCTCCGGACAGATGTCTCCAAGGCAGATGCTATCACATATTTTACAGAAAAGGATGACGAGTACAAGCTCGAGTTGATCGATGGGCTCGAAGATGGATCCATCACGTTTTATCAGCAGGGTAACTTCACAGATCTCTGTCGTGGGCCACATATTCCCAATACGGGAAGCATTAAAGCCATCAAGTTGATGAGTTTGGCCGGGGCATACTGGCGTGGGGACGAGAGCCGCAAGCAGATGACACGTATATACGCTGTCGCCTTTCCAAAGAAAAAAGAACTAACGGAATACCTCGAATTATTAGAAGAAGCCAAAAAGCGGGACCACCGTAAACTTGGTGCAGAATTGGAGCTATTCATGTTTTCAGAAAAAGTCGGCGCAGGGCTACCAATCTGGTTGCCAAATGGAACAGCACTTAGGACCAGGCTCGAAGACTTCTTGAAGAAAGAACAGATCAAGCGAGGATATCAGCCTGTAATTACGCCTCACCTCGGTAAGAAAGAGCTGTATATCACCTCTGGTCACTATGCTAAATATGGGGAGGATAGCTTTCAGCCGATACACACGCCTCGTGAAGGAGAAGAGTTCTTGCTTAAACCCATGAACTGCCCTCACCACTGTGAGGTGTATGGCCATAAGCCGAGATCATATCGTGACCTTCCGATACGTATAGCAGAATTTGGCACGGTGTATCGCTATGAGCAAAGTGGCGAGTTGCACGGACTAACACGTGTACGTGGATTTACACAAGATGATGCCCACATATTCTGTACAGATGATCAGGTTAAACAGGAGTTTCTCAACGTATTGGAGTTAACCCAACACGTGCTTGAGAAGTTAGGTTTTGACAATTATACTGCGCAGATCTCTCTACGAGACCCAGAGAATAAAGAAAAATATCTCGGCTCTGATGAGTCTTGGGATAAGGCTGAGCGGGCTATTATAGAAGCTACAGCCGAGGTAGAGCTTGAGACGGTTACAGAATTAGGTGAAGCGGCATTCTATGGACCCAAGCTCGACTTCATGGTTAAGGATGCACTAGGTAGAAAGTGGCAGCTAGGTACCATACAAGTCGATTACCAGCTTCCAGAGCGATTTGAGCTAGAATATACAGGAAGCGATAATGCACCGCATAGACCAGTAATGATTCACAGGGCGCCTTTTGGCTCTATGGAGCGATTTATCGGCGTACTTACGGAGCACTGTGCGGGAAGATTTCCACTATGGTTGACGCCTGATCAATATGCACTGCTACCTATTTCTGATCGATTTAATGACTTGTGCAAGGAGATCCAGATCAAGTTGGGCGAGCACGATATCCGAGGAGTTGTTGACGATAGAACAGAATCTATCGGTCGTAAGATTAGAGATACTGAGCTCAAGAAGATTCCGTACATGTTGATCATCGGTGATAAAGAGGCGGAGTCAGGTCAAGTATCAGTACGCAAGCAAGGAGAAGGAGACTTAGGTTCAAAGACGATTGAGGAGTTTGTGACATTCTTTCAATCACAACTGTAGTTATGAATCTCAATCCGAAGCGGTACTTAATTACATCAGCCCTCCCCTATGCTAACGGTCCACTGCATATCGGGCACTTGGCGGGGGCATATCTCTCTGGTGACATCTATGCAAGATTCTTGCGTTCAATGGGCAAGGATGTTGTGTATGTCTGTGGCTCCGATGAACACGGTGCGGCAATTACTATAAAGGCGCTAAAAGAGAAAAAGAATCCAAAAGAAATCATTGACACCTATCACGAACTCTTTAAAGAGGCTTTTAACGAGATGGGAATCTCCTTCGATATATATCATAGGACATCGGCGGAGATACATCACGAGACGTCCCAAGAGTTTTTTAGGACCCTACATAATAAAGGGGAGTTTGTCGAGAAGGAGTCAGAACAATACTATGATACGGAGGCTAAGCAGTTTTTAGCAGATCGATACATCACGGGCAGTTGCCCTAAGTGTGATCATGATAGCGCCTACGGGGATCAGTGCGAGAACTGTGGTAGCTCATTGAGCCCAACAGAATTGATCAATCCTAAGTCTACACTATCTGGGTCTGAACCAATACTCAAAAGCACCAAACATTGGTTCTTACAGCTGGACAAATATGAGGACTGGCTCAAGGAATGGATCTCCACTGGGCAGAAGGATGGCGAACAGCTACATGACCCAGCGAGCTGGAAAAATCATGTCCTCGGTCAGTGTAAGTCTTGGCTAGAAGGAGGACTTCATCCTCGTGCGATGACGAGAGATCTCGATTGGGGTGTGGATGTACCTCAGGAAATAGAGGGTTCCGAAGGTAAAAAGCTCTACGTCTGGATGGACGCACCGATCGGTTATATCTCTGCGACTAAGCAGTGGGCCATCGACAATGATAAAGACTGGAAGCCATATTGGCAGGACAAGGAGACCTCACTGATACATTTTATCGGTAAGGACAACATAGTATTCCACTGCTTGATCTTCCCGGCCATACTGGAGGCTCACGGTGATTACATACTCCCACAAAACGTCCCTGCCAATCAATTCGTCAACCTCGAAGGCGATAAGCTATCGACTTCTCGTAATTGGGCGGTATGGGTAAATGATTATGTCAAGGAGCTCCCTGGTAAACAGGACGAGCTGCGCTATCACATGATCAAAAACATGCCCGAGCAAAAGGATAGTGAATTCACTTGGAAGGGCTTTCAGGATAGCGTCAACAACGAGTTGGTTAACAACCTGGCAAACTTTATCAATAGAGTGATCGTCCTGACTAATAAATACTATGATGGTATTATCCCAGAGTATGACCTCAACTTAGACTTTGTCAGTCCATCAACACAACAGTTTGATGGATATCACGATGGAGAGATGCTCCAACTGCATGATGACCTTCAAGAATTGAATCAATGCCTCCGAACCTTTGACTTTAGGGGAGGCTTGCGCAAATTAATGGAGATCAGCAGCCAAGGCAATCAGCTGTTACAGTTTAATGAGCCTTGGAAAAAAGTTAAGCTAGAAGCCTATGACGGTCTTGTGAAAGTGATCATGAACCTAGCTAATCAATATGTTGCATCAATAAGTGTGGCCATGTATCCATTCATGCCATTTTCATCTGATAAGCTTAGAGACCTCCTCAATCTACCACGTATAGAGGGACAATCGGAGATGATCAACTTATTGGTAGACTTGGCTGAAGGAGAAGACGTCATTAAATCAGGTCATCAAATAGGTAAGCCAACACATCTCTTCAGTAGAATTGATGATGAGGTCATCAATCAACAGATCGAAAAGTTGAAGAATAGTGCTGTTGCCAATGCGGCGTCATCAACAAGTAATGCCGCTCCAATAAAAGATACTATCCAGTATGATGACTTCATGAAGATGGATATCAGAGTAGCAGAGGTTCTCAGCGCTAAGCGAGTCCCCAAGACGGATAAGCTCATGGAGTTACAGCTAAGCTTAGGCGCGGAAGAAAGAACGGTTGTTTCGGGCATTGCGGAGCACTTCACTGCTGAAGAAGTCGTCGGTCGTAAGGTGAGCTATCTTGCTAATCTTGCACCTCGTAAACTCCGAGGTGTATTATCCTCGGGCATGATACTCATGGCAGAAGATCAAACTGGCAAACTTAGTTTTGTAGATCCAGGATCAGATGCTGAATCTGGCAGTATCATCCGTTAATCATATATCTTTAGTGCGATGTATGTGCCAAAGATTTATAAGCCTAAAGATCCTGAAGTAGTCTACTCCTATATCGAGAAAAATTCCTTTGCTACATTAGTAACTCAAGGTGAGGGTTTACTAGCAAGCCACATTCCACTATTATTGGAAAAGTCCGAGCAAAGCAATTATCTCACCGGACATGTATCAAAGGCTAATGAGATTATTGATCAGCTGAACGATGGTCAAGAGGTTCTGGCCATGTTCATGGAGCACCATGCGTATGTGTCATCATCATGGTATGATCACATCAATGTGCCTACCTGGAATTATATCGCTGTACATATCTATGGCACTGCAACCCTGCTCACAGGAGATGACTTATATCACTCGATTGAAAATATGGTGAACAAGTATGAATCAGGGCGTAAAGATCGTTTTCATCTTAAGGATTTTGGACAGGAAGAGCTCAATGCACACTTGAATGGATTGGTGGGGTTCAGGATAAGTATAGATCGTGTTGAGGCCGCTTATAAGCTTAGCCAAAATCGAAAAGATCATAATTATAAAGAGATCATCTCACAGCTTAGATTAGGCGGTACGGATTTGGAACTGGCCATAGCACAAGAAATGGAAGAACTACGTTGAGGATAATACTGATCATATTAATATCACTATTCTATAGTGAGTCGATAGAGGCTCAAGCTCAGATTCCTCATAGTCAGCATACTGAAATCAGTATTGTTACTTGTAATCCAGGAAACAGTATCGATGAGACTTTTGGTCACTCTGCAGTGAGAGTAAAGGACGATAGCCTCGGATATGACTTTTACTTCAATTATGGCGTCTTTAGTCCTAGCACTGAGAACTTTGCGCTTAAGTTCCTAAGAGGGAAACTTCTGTATTCCATCGGAGGGGGGAGATTTAATGCTTTCCACCGCAGTTATCAAATATCGCAGCGAGATATGAGAGAACAGGTCTTAAACCTGTCGCCGGAGGAGGTCGCAAATGTCTTTCAAGCTATTCAAGAAGATATCAAACCAGAGAATAGAGATTATTATTACGACTTCTATTTTGACAACTGCGTCACTCGCATCCGAGACGTATTGGCCGAGCACGTAGATGGTTTAGACTATCCGACGGAGACCTACGAAAAACTCAGCTTCAGAGACTTAATACACGAGTATACAGATCGGATGCCATGGACACAGTTCGGTATGGATCTAATACTGGGGTCCGACAATGACAAAATCACAAGAGTCGAGGATCAGATGTTCTTACCTGACTATTTCGAATCTTACCTGACTGATACAAAGACTTCTCGAGGATCCCTGGTACAGTCTCAAGAAACCCTATTGGCATATCCAACAACTCATAGAGGAGCGTCATTTTTTACCCCGACGGTCGTGTTCTCAATACTGCTGATAATTGAAATAACCTTTTTCATATTGCTTTATATCTCTGGGGAGCCAAGCGGCTGGTGGAAGCTAGATCAAATATGGTTTGCTCTTACCTCTATCTGTGCGCTGATTTTCTTATTCATGTGGTTTCTGACAGATCATGAAGTCTGTAGTAAAAATTGGAATCTGCTGTGGACGACGCCTTGGATGTTACTCTACTACTATTTGGATGAAAACTCACGACTAAAGAGAGGATTAGTCTTGTTGACGGTATTGTCGTGTGTTATTGTAATCTTAAGTCCCTGGGTATTACCGCAACAATTTTCAACGGGTGCCGTATTTATATCGTCAATTAGCTTAATTAAAGGATTGCGACTTATGGGCATCTTTAAAATTTTAGACAAAGTTATCCGTCACAGCACGCTAACTACCGCTATGGTATTGATAGCCGTCCTCGGATATAGTCAGGAGAAAATAGGCGGCTTAACCGTAGTTGCACCCCCTCAAGAATATACTACAGATCCTATGCCCGCAGTTGCAGCGGTCAATGCCAATTGGATAGCCTTAGTACCATTTGCATTTAATAGCACGAATAACCCAAAGGTATCCTACGGATCAAGTGGACAATGGTGGGGAGAGCGTAAAGAAGGTGTAATAGAATCAATCCGCCTTGCTAAAGCCCAAGGTCTACATATCATGCTTAAGCCCCAGGTATGGATGCGAGGGGCTTGGGTCGGAGATATGGACTTTTCTCGTGAATCAGATTGGAAGATTTGGGAAGATTCCTTTCGTGACTATATCATGACTTTTGTCGATATAGCTATCGAGCATGATGTAGAGATGATCTGTGTCGGCACCGAATTTAGAAATGCCGTCAAAGAGCGAGAACAGTTCTGGAGAAATCTGATCAGAGAAATCAGGTCTAAGTACAGTGGCAAACTGACTTACTCCGCCAATTGGGATGACTACGAGAAAGTACCTTTTTGGGATATGCTGGACTTCATAGGCATATCGGCATATTTCCCACTAAGTGAATATGATACGCCTAACCAATATTATCTGTCCTTCAGGTGGAACAAGACAGTCAACAAACTTGAGAAATATTCGAAGAAGATCGGTCGACCAATCCTGTTTACAGAGTATGGATATCTCAGCGTAGATGGCGCGGCAGGTAAGACGTGGCTATTAGAAAAGAAAGTTCACGATCTCGATATCAATGAAAAAGCTCAGGCTAATGCTCTTGGTGCGCTATATAGTGCGTTCTGGGACGAGGACTGGTGGATGGGAGGTTTCCTTTGGAAGTGGTTCCCCAATGGTCAAGGCCATGAAGGATATCCCGAACGAGACTATACCCCACAAGGCAAGTTAGGTCAGGACGTCGTCGCAAAATGGTATAAAAAGACAGACAGAAAATAATGCTTAGAATAAGTAGCTCCTCAGAGATTTATCAACTCTTAGAAAAGTATAAAGCTCAAGGTAAATCAGTAGGCTTTACCCCAACCATGGGAGCCCTTCATGCTGGCCATCACTCTTTGATACAATTGTCCAAATCACACAACGATATCACCATCTGCAGCATATTTGTCAATCCTACCCAGTTTAACAACGCTGATGACTTGACTAAATATCCGCGCACTGTTGAGGCTGACTGTCAAGGACTAGAGGAGATCGGCTGTGATATCGTATTCCTGCCAACCATAGGAGAGATTTATCCTGGAGGCGAAGAAAACTTTGAAGTAGAATTAGATCTCAAGGGTTTAGATACGCTTATGGAAGGAGAACATAGACCTGGACATTTTGCAGGCGTAGTCCAAGTAGTCAAGAGGTTGCTAGACATTGTCCCTGCAACTATGTTGTACATGGGGCAGAAGGACTATCAACAGTTTACCATCATCAGACATATGATTACAACCCTAGAGATCGAAACAGATCTGGTCGTATGCCCGATTGTAAGAGAGGAAGATGGGCTCGCCATGAGCTCACGCAATACACGCTTGAGCGCTAATCACCGAGAGCGTGCCTCGATTATCTATAAGACCTTAATCCAGGCAAAAGAATCTATAAGTAATAGCTCTATTAAAACTATTCAGGCTGACGCTATGTCTGCGATGAACATTCCAGGATTTGAACCAGAGTACTTTACGATCATCAATGGTCACACTCTTGAAACTATTGAGAGCATTTCTGGTGTTAAGGAAGTGGTCGCATGTACTGCAGTCTGGGCTGGCGAGGTTAGGCTAATAGACAATATGCGCCTGATTGTGGAGGACGAGACTTCTACAACTTAAAGGATTGATTAATTTTGCACTCCAGAGCGGAGCAATACGATTAAAAGCATGCTGATACAGGTTAAAAAATCAAAAATTCACCGAGCAACAGTTAGAGAGGCGAATCTCAATTATATGGGCAGCATTGCCATAGATGAGATCTTGATGAAGGCCGCTAATATCTATGAAGGCGAGCGGGTACAGGTTCTTAATGTCAACAATGGCGAACGCCTCGAGACTTATGTGATCAAAGGGGAGAAAGGGTCTGGTATCATCAGTATAAATGGAGCTGCAGCTCGTAAGATGGGCGTAGGTGACAAGGTGATTATCATCTCTTACGCTTGGATCACTCCAGAAGAACATCCTGAGTTTAGCTCAGTCAATGTCTTTCCTGATGACAACAATTCGATATAATCTTGCCTCTTGAGTGAAGTAAGAAAAAGCATCATACAAACCATCATCTTTGGCTCTATAGGAGCCATCATCCTCTATTTTTTATGGCAGAATTTAGCAAGCTCTTATGCTGAAGAATGTGCCCTTAAAGGAATAGCGGCAGGAGATTGCAGCCTTTTTGACCGATTGATCAGTGACTTCAAGACAGCAAACTTTGGATGGCTCGCAGTGATGTGTATCGCTTATTTGTTGAGCTGTCTATTCAGGGCTCTTAGGTGGATGATGCTACTGCGTCCTATGGGCTACAATCCAAGATTAGACAATTCTTTTTATACCGTAATGGTGGGCTATTTTGCCAACTTGGGACTGCCCAGAATGGGTGAGTTTATCAGGGCCGGCTTATTGTCAAAGTATGAGGATATCCCTTATGAAAAAGTGTTAGGGACCATAGTTGTCGGACGTATAATTGATTTGCTCTGCCTTCTTAGTCTGCTCTTGTTGGGGCTGCTATTACATAGTGAGATTATTCTACAGTACTTTGAAGAAAATCTGAACTTAGATATTACGGCACTCATAATCTTAGCTCTGATAGGTCTTTTAGGATTAGGGATGGCCATCTTTTTCTATCGTCGGCTCAGTAATAGCAATAGCACTTCTGGCTTATTCATAAAGGTCAAAAAAATCGTAGACGGCTTCGTAGAAGGTCTATCTTCATTAAAGTCTGTTAGTAATATTCCCTTATTCGTTGGCTACTCCGTAGGAATCTGGTTCCTATATGTTGGGATGCATTGGATCGGATTTCTATCTTTTGGTCCAACTGCACATCTCTCTTTCAGCGAGTCTTTACTGTGTTTCGACTTTGCTGCATTAGGCATGGTGTTTCCTTCTCCAGGAGGGATGGGGACCTATCACGCCATGCTCATAGAATCCCTGCTCATACTGGATGTTAGTGAGATAAGTGCGTTCAGCATTGCAATGATCACATTTTTCACGATTAACATCTTTTGTAATATCTTATTTGGGTTAATAAGCTTGATCGTACTTCCGATGGTAAATAGATAATGGGACTCAAGAAAAAGGTATTTACAAATGCACAACAGCTCATCCTAGAACTCTCTCGCAAGGATAAGACCATAATATGGACCAATGGCTGTTTTGATCTATTGCATCGTGGTCATCTGCACAGTCTCAAGCAAGCCTCTGAACTGGGTGATTTTTTAATCGTAGGACTCAATAGCGATACGTCTGTACAACAACTGAAAGGACCCAATCGCCCCATTTTTGAACAGAATCATCGAGCACATCTACTGGCAACCTCAGTTTATGTTGATGCCGTCTTGATTTTTGATGATCTTACCCCTGCCAAAGTTCTAGAACTCATAAAGCCTGATGTGTTCGCCAAAGGCGCGGATTATGACATAAGCACCTTGCCTGAAGCTAAGGTTGTTGAAGGATATGGTGGGCGACTTGTATCTTTAGACTTAGTAGATGATATCTCAACAACCGATATTATCAATAGAATTAAATCACTATGATCCTACAAGATATCATCAGCTATCTCGAAGAGATTGCTCCTCCGCACTTACAAGAATCGTATGACAACTCTGGATTAATCTATGGTCGCCCCGATCAAGAAATCACGGGTGCACTAGTTTCTTTGGATTGTACGGAGGATGTGGTAGACGAGGCTATATCCCTTGGGTTCAACTTGATTGTGTCTCATCACCCTATCGTATTCTCGGGTATCAAGAAGTTCAGCTATGACAACTATGTGCATCGAGTTGTGATCAAGGCTATACAACATAACATAGCTATCTATGCCATACATACCAATCTTGATAACGTTCTCGACCATGGCGTAAATCAAAAGATCGCACAAAAGATAGGCCTCAACCAGTGTGCCATCCTGAGGCCTAAGGATACTGCAGAGCCCCATATCGGCTCTGGTATAATAGGAGAGCTACAAGAAGATTTAGATCCTCTATCGTTTATGGATCACCTTAAGAGCTCCATGAATCTCAAGACTATTAAGCATACAGCTCTGATAACACGGCCTGTTGAACGAGTCGCTG
>CAZDHV010000059.1:0-15219 GCA_964505335.1 uncultured Saprospiraceae bacterium
GCTCAAAGCAGCCATTAGAAGAGCCGAATCACTCGAAATCAATGATTCAGTTGAGCTGACTATTAAGATCTAAAGTAGGGGTCACTTGGATTAAGGCGCTACTTACTCATGTCCGATGGCTACATTCCAAAGCCTCACCTGATACGATGTGACTACACCGTTGATCACATATGGGTCTCGCTGAGCAAAATCCTCAATCTCTTCCTGATACTCCGTTTTAAATATCAACAATGCACCTTCCGCAGGATCGTCGTAGGCGCCGCCGTAGATCAATTTGCCTGCTTTATGATATGGTGTAATATGTTCAAAATGTAAGCCTCTGACCGGCTCTCGCTTTTGCATATAATCATCAGCAAGCTGATAGGATAGGGTAAAGTACGGCATTATGTATTAATATTATTTATAATATGTTGTGCTGCATATCTACCACTATACATGGCGGCATTAAGACTGCCCATCATGATGTGATCACCACAATTATAGATGCCTTTATCGAGCTCAATTATGTCTGGTGTCAGCTCATACTGTATGTCTGATAGATCTGGTAAGGAGTATGGGATGTCATAAGATGTGATCAGATTGAAGTCTCCTTCAACACCTGTTTCTCTTAATTCTGCTTTAACCTTGGTTACTAACTCACCTTTACTCATTCCTTGATCATCAAGAACTGTGGTGGAGAGAATCGTTTTACCCTGAGGATGAGCCATCAGATTAGTGGGGTAGTAGTAGTTATTGATTAATCGATCTGGATTAGCAGATAGTGTGATGATCTTGTCGGTATAAGAAGGGGTGTCCACTTCAAAGTAATAGTTAACAGACCGTTTCCACTTAGTAGATACTTTCGTCGGAATGATATGATTGAGATCCGTGGCGACAATGGTATGCTCAGATGAAATGCTTCTTCCATCGGATAGCGTGATCGATCCAGGTTTAAGGTCTTCCACAGCTGTGCCGGTGTGAATCGTCGTGTGATGGAGTTTACTGGTGAGCTGGTCTGTTATCTTTTGCATCCCACCCATTGGGATTACACTATTGCCATTGCCAAACATCTTAAACAGGAATTCAAATAGTCTCGAAGATGTATGCAGTTCTGACTCTAAAAAAATGCCTCCAAAGAACGGCTTAAAGAAACGCTCGATAACCCGATCTGAGAAGTCTAAATCCTGCAAGTATTTGAGTGCAGATATCTCATCCTCCTTGAATATTGCTGACAGCGGTTTGTTCTTCAATCGTAAGGAGAGTTGCAAAGTCTTGATCTTATCCCTGAAAGTAGCGAGCGTCGGATCAAATGAATCCCTCCAGAATGTCGCTGAACTCAATGGATCGCCAATGCGAACAGTCTTGCCTGCATAGCAGACACGTGATCCTGATAAGAAGTATTGTAAGTCGAGTTTATCATAATCCAAGTAATGCTGAGCTTCAGGATAGGCAGTTAACAAGACCTGAAATCCATGATCGAATGGATAACCATCTATATAGTCAGTACGAACTCGCCCACCTAATTGATCTTCTTTCTCATAAATAGTGGGTTTAACTCCCGCCGATTCTAGTTCTAATGCGGCGATAATTCCGCTAATGCCTCCTCCTATGATATGTACTGAATGCTCCAACTTCAACTGTCATTAATTCTGCGAAAAATACTGTTTATATATGCGTTTACGAGGATAAAATGCACCAATCATGAATGGTTTAATCATCCAAGTCAGCACCGCATTCTTGCACTCATAAGTCATGCTATCTACTATCCGAGATCGATCTTGGTTGATGTGTTCTACGATGTGTTCATGTCGCCAGGTCTTTAATGGCCACGGCAAGATGACTCCAACATCCACAAACCACGCTCTCTTATCATCGTGACCATCTTCAACAATATCAGATTGCCAAGTGAACCGAGCCGGAACCGTGAATTGGAGTATGACTTGGTCACCCTTCTTTGAACCAGTGAACTGCGCTACTTCCATACCTACAGGAGGCTTTAATGCCTCAAATAGATCACGATCAAATCTATTCATCACATCGAGATAGTATCCGTCGACTTCTGTGGCTAACCGTATAGTCATACATATATAACCAAGATGAATGTGCTTTGTTGGTAACAAGAGTTGCTTATTAATTCTGTACATTCAAGAGATGCCCAGTCGACAACTGAAATATGCGCCTTATACACTCACCACAGCTCAGCCTTTTGGGACCGCTCATGGCGTACGTTCAGAAACACATATAGTTATCGTTCAACTCATTGACGGCGATTTTGTTGGGTTAGGTGAAGCCTCAATGCCACCCTATTATCCTGAGAAGCAGCATCATATGCTGGACTTTATGAACAGAGTAGATGTAAATCAACTGTTGAGCTATGATTCGCTTGGCGAAGCCTTGGGTTATGTTGACAGTATTGCCGAGGGGCATACAGCTTCCAAGGCGGCAATAGATATCGCTCTGCACGATCTTAGATCAAAACAACAAGGTGTTTCTCTCAGCAGATACCTCAACATTAATCGTTCCTCAGATCAAATCCGATCCTCAATAACCATAGGCTTGAGTGATATTAGTCGCATGCTTAAAGAAGTGAATCGATATCGCACTTATCCAATATTGAAAATTAAACTGGGTCAAGGAATCTCAGATATTGATATAGTCGAATCGATCAGGAAGCATACGGAACAAAGGTTGTGGGTAGATGCCAATCAAGGATGGAAGGACCTTCATGAAGCTAAGTTGATTTGTCGTGAGCTCCAATCCCTAGGTGTTCAGCTGATTGAGCAGCCTTTCCCTACTGGAGAATTAACTATGGTAGCTCAACTGTCTGAACAATTTGACATGGCAATCATCGCTGATGAAGATTGCCAAGATCCCTCGGATATTCAGCGACTAGCTGGCTGCTACGATGGTATTAATATCAAGTTGATGAAGTGTGGCGGCATGCATAATGCCCTCGACATGATTAGGCAATCAAGAAAAAGTGGACTCAGTATCATGTTAGGCTGTATGACCGAGAGCTCCATCGGTATTTCAGCGGCACATCTTCTGGCACATCTGGTAGATTATGTGGACTTAGATGGTAATATGCTGATCGATAATGATCCTGCTATAGGTGGGCATTTGGACGAAGGATACCTGAAAAGTATAGGCGGAAATGGCATTCAATGTCGACTAAAATCTGGTCATTAGCCCTGAAGCTGAGATTTGTTAATATTGACTTTATCTGTGACCTATCTAATCCGTATCCCGTCATAATCAGCACTTCTCACACTTGTTCATAAACTAAACTAAACATGAAGGATAACATTTCAAACTTGTGGGCGTCATTGACTGATCGATTTGGTGACGTATTACCAGGCGTATTAGGGGCGTTGCTCGTACTGATCATTGGTTTTATAGTTGCTGGTATAGTTAAGCGACTAGCTAAAAGCTTACTTTCCAAAACCTCAATAGATGACCGGTTGAGCTCAAAAATGGGTTCAAACTATCGTTTGGACACTTTCATAGCCAAACTACTATACTACTTGGTAGTCATCTATACACTTATTATCGTTCTTGATATGTTGGGTGTGCAGAATGTGTTAGAGCCTTTACAGGATATGGTTTCTAAGTTCATCGGCTTCTTGCCTAATGTCATTGCAGCAGGAATCATCGGATTTGCAGGATACATCATCGCTAATATCGGTTCGGATGCCACCGGATTTGTATCTGAAAGACTTGAAGCGTTTGGAGGGAAAGTTGGATTGAACAGCGGATCTGTTAATCTCTCTAATCTTGTTAAGCAGTTGGTATTCATATTGATCTTCATTCCTATTTTGATCGTAGCTTTGGATACGCTTAATATGGATGCGATTTCTGAACCTGCAACACGCATGTTAGGACAATTCTTAGATGCTATTCCACAGATTTTAGCAGCATGTATATTACTTGGTGTATTCTATATAGCAGGAAAGTATATCACATCTATACTATCTGAATTACTTAAAAACCTCGGAGTTGATAACTATGCTAACCAACTTGGTGCAGGCAACTTCATGGGCGGTACATCAGTATCTAGCCTGATTGGAAAGGTGATCTTCTTCTTTATCATTTTTACGGGGCTTATTGCTGCGGCTGATAAGCTTGGATTAGAGGAAGTGCAGACTATCCTTAGAGATATATTTGATATAGGTGGAAGAGTATTCTTTGGACTTATCGTATTACTTGGCGGCCTTCTTATCTCTAACTTCGCTGTTAAAGCAGTGTCAAATACGGGTAACAAGTGGATGGCTTCAGTAGTAAGATTTGCTATCATGGGAATATTCCTTGCATTCGCATTACACACAATGGGAATTGCAGAAAGCATCGTAAACCTTGCTTTCGGTTTAACTCTTGGTGCCATTGCTGTAGCATTCGCACTATCATTCGGATTGGGTGGTAGAGAAGCTGCAGGTAAGCAGATGGAACATTTCTTCAACGATATGAGAAATAAATAAGATCTAAGACATTATATTGAGAGCGGATGAGGAGATTACCTTATCCGCTTTTTTTTTGGATCACTTAGGAATATATGCCTTCAGGTCGTAAGTCTTCAAAAGTCAGCAATCAAGAGCAAACGGATCGTGCCATTGCTGTTGTGGTAGTTATTTTATTTCTTGGGATCACTATATTCTTAATGACCGGAAATGAACAGTCAGAAATAATTGAAAAATTATCTACTTCCGCCATTCAAGAAGACATTGCTGACGATGATCTTTATGGCGATGAGCCTGATGAACTCTCTGATGAAATGGAGATCGAAGGCAAGACCTACAAAATGGAGAGAGAAAGCTCTCGAACTATAGATCGATCATATCACAACCGTGCTGCCGATGAAACTCCAGCCGAACCCGAAATGACTGAAAAATCTGATGAGGATCTTGGTCAGACAGATGAGAGTAGATCACATCAGGATTCCCCGCAAGAGAGCCATGAGGAAGAAAAGCAACCTGCCACTATCATACAAGAAGTAGCAGGAAAAGCTGCTGTACCAGTCACTACCATAGCCAGTGTTATTGAAGAAAAAGTAGAAGAGGTGGTTGAAGAAAAACCAATCCAACCTAAACAAGAACCTGAGCAACAGGCTACAGATACTCAAACTGCAGATTGTGTGATCATCATTGGTGGATACAAAAACTCGTCTAATGTTTCCAAGCTCAGAAATCGACTGGAAAGAGCAAATTATGACCACTTCACAGTACCCTATAGAGATCTAACTAGAGTAGGTATTCGGGTGCCTTGTGATCCAGAATCTTATAACCCTGTGCTCAGAACGATACGCAGCAAGTATGCTGAGGATGCAGTACTATTGCAACCGAAGTAGGATACTTAATTTAGTCTCCTCCAGTTTCATCTAACAACCAGTTGTATACCGCCTGATGCAGCCGTGGCCTCACATTAAGATTATAGATGTTGCGTTGGTTGCGACTCGGATAAACTCTATTACTCAAAAATATAAATATGATGCTGTGTTCGGGATCGGCCCATGCCATGGTACCAGTAAATCCACTGTGCCCAAAACTCGATGGGCTCGCAGATTCAGCGACATACGAGAGATCGATATCGTATTCCAATAGCGGCTTGTCAAACCCTAATCCTCGACGATTCATCTCTGATTTATACTGATATCTTGTAAACTCCCTTACAGCAGCGGAGTCGATAATGGACATCGCATTAAGCTTGCCATAATTCTCATACATCATAAAGAGCGTGCAGAGGTCCTCTGCATTAGAAAAAATGCCAGCATTACACGACGTTCCCAACATAGCGGCGGCTTCATCATGGACAAAGCCATGGACGAGTTGTTTTCTAAATAGGCTATCATATTCGGTCGGAACAATCTCAGCACGATCTACATACCTTAGGGGATGATAGCCGATACGATCTAAACCTAACGGGTCGTAGAGTTCACGTTGTAGTACATCTATAAACCCTCCTCCAGTCAGGCGCTCGATCAAGTTAGGTAGCAAGAGGAAAAACAGACCGGAATACCGATACCCTTCTTCTGCAATTAGATCACTGTCTTTGATTCTATCCTGCATGACCTGGTGATATCGTCGATGCATATAGACATCATCTGCGATTTGGATGTTATACTTCTTATTGGGTTTATGCTTGAATGTCCGTCGCTTGAACGAGCCATCCTCATTGAGGGCCTCCATCCAAAACACGATATATGGGATCAATCTTGCTTTGTGAGCCAAAATCTCTCGTAAGGTAAGTTGTGCTTTGTTAGACTTCGCCAGTTGAGGCAGGTAGCGCTCGATGGGAGCATCCAGATCTATAACGCCATTAGAATGGAGTTTCATTAATAGGGGAAGGCCAGTAGTTACCTTAGTTAGAGAGGCTACATCATAGATATGATTGTTTCTGACTTCAACGGCTTCACCGTAAGTGTGATGACCGTAGGACTTATTGATAATCACGCTATCCTGATAGGCCACGGCAATCTGGCACCCTGGAAATGCCATAGAATCTATCGCTTCATACACGATCTCATCCAGTGTCTGTATGAGTGAATCTATTTTCGATGATATGCTCAGGTTGGACTGAGCGATCAGCATATCTGGAATCGCTAATAAACAGATGACACTCACATATAGGCCGAAGACTTTACTTGTGATCGTGTGGATCATAACTTAAAAACTTGACCATACGATGCGATATGGTATCCTTGGCTAGTCGTATACTTATAGGCACGACTGTTGGTGTCCAACAGAGGATTAGTGTGATTCAGATGAATGAAGTAAACCTTGTTTCTTTCTGACTTTGATAGTGGCTTGAAGAGTGAAAGGCTCTCTTCGACTGTTGGGTGCGGGATCAGGCTCATATCTCGCCCTCCCAATTCTTCGCCGTCATAAAAGGAAGCATCCAAGAGAGCATAATCGACCTTGGCGATTTCGTCTATGATGCTATGTTCCCAGAGATGCCACTTGTCGATATCTGGGATATAGAGCACAGATTTCTCTGGTCCAGTAATCCTATAACCGACTGTTTCTGAGTATTCATCACGATGCGGGACGAGGATGGGGGTATAAGATATACGGTCTGTAACGGGGTAAGAGCTATCTGAGATAATTGGGAGCAGTTCGATATTCTGATTTTCGACAAGTTGATTCCAAGGGCCATTTGATCTAAGGAAGTTTGCCATTCTGGGCATCGCAGCCACTCCGGCTCTTTGAGCATTAATCGCTTCTTTACCTAATTGTAGTAATCCCATATAGTGCCCGATATGGGCATGTGTCAATAGGATAAGATTGGGTATTGGATCCTCTATACCTGCTAATCCCTGTAAGTAGTTCAATTGACTTTTAATATCCGGAGTGGCATCGACCATCATCGTGTAGCATTGTGTGTAGTCGATGAACCCTATGGAAGCCACCTTCCTCGTATGATCGGGATGATCCCAGAGATGTGAACAACAATCCTTCTGACAGCCGATCTGCGGAGACCCCGCATCTTGTACAGTACCCAATATGACCATTTCCACTTGTGCCTTGAGGGCGACGTGGCATATGAGAAAGATTATTAATAGGCTAGTTCGCATAGCTATAAAAGTAATCAGACTGCTTCTAATCTTGACTATATCGTATAGGTTAGTCTTAAGTCTGGATTACACCTACGTTAAATTTTTGAACTGGTGCATGATCGGCTGCGGCTATACCTGCAGAAATGATTGATCTAGTCTGAACTGGATCGATGATCGCATCTACCCAGAGTCTGGCTGCAGCGTAATAAGGAGACGTTTGATTCTCGTATTGCTGAGAAATTTTATCAAGTATTTCCTGCTGTTCCTTAGCGGTAGGTTCTTTCCCTTGAGACTTCATGGATGCCACTTGTATTTGCATTAATACTTTAGCTGCTTGCTCACCGCCCATCACAGATATCTTGGCACTTGGCCAAGCCACGATAAGTCGAGGGTCATAAGCCTTGCCGCACATTGCATAATTGCCTGCTCCATATGAATTACCCATAATCACACTAAACTTAGGTACGGTGCTGTTAGATACGGCACTGACCATTTTTGCACCATCCTTAATGATGCCACCATGCTCTGACCTCGTACCAACCATAAATCCTGATACATCATGTAAGAACACAAGTGGAATCTTCTTCTGATTGCAGATCATGATAAATCGTGCAGCCTTGTCTGCAGAGTCAGAGTATATTACGCCGCCAAACTGCATTTCACCTTTGGCGTTCTTGGTAACCTCCCTATTGTTGGCAACTATGCCGACTGACCACCCATCTATTCTGGCATAGGCACAGATCATGGTTTTTGCGTAGCCTGCCTTATATTCCGACAACTTGGAATCGTCCACTAAACACTTTAGTAATTCTCGGGCCTTATATGGCTTCGCTCGATCATCGGGCATTCGACGATAGATTTCTGTTAATTCAACTTTTGGCGGTTTTGGCTTAACTCGATTGAACTGGTTTAAAGTATTAGGACCAAGTAGGCTCATGAGTTCTTTGATCTTATCTAGGCAGCTCTGGTCATCAGGCAGTTTATAATCGACTACTCCTGATATTTCAGTTTGTGTCTTAGCTCCTCCTAAAGTCTCTTTGTCAGCTGTTTCACCTATTGCCGCCTTTACTAGGTAAGGTCCTGCTAAGAATATGGACCCTGTTCCCTCCACTATTAATGACTCGTCCGACATAATAGGTAGATAGGCTCCTCCTGCCACACAGCTTCCCATAATGGCGGATATCTGAGTGATGCCCATACTGGACATTTGGGCATTATTTCTAAACACTCTGCCAAAATGCTCTTTGTCAGGAAATATCTCGTCTTGCATAGGAAGGTAGACCCCAGCACTATCTACTAGGTAGATGATCGGCAACCTGTTTTCCATTGCGATCTCCTGAGCACGTAGATTCTTTTTACCAGTAATTGGAAAAAAGGCTCCTGCCTTGACGGTCGCATCATTGGCAATGATCACACATTGCCTCCCGGAAATATAGCCTATACCAGTCACCACACCACCTCCAGGACAGCCCCCATGATCTTCGTACATCTCAAATCCGGCGAATGCTCCTAATTCAATAAATTCTGAATCGTCGTCAGTCAGGTAGTCTATCCGCTCTCTGGCAGTAAGCTTCCCTTTCGCTTTATGTTTGGCTATCTTTTTCTCTCCGCCACCTTTATAGATCGTGTCAAGACGGCGATTCATCCGAGATACCATCATTTTCATTGAATCTTCATACTTGTTTTCGACGATATTCTCCATTCAAAATATACTATTAGAAATTGATGCAAAAATGAATTAATATTTTAGATTGAGTGGACTGCTAATGAACGAATAGCGGAAAGGTTTAAATTTTAGCAATAAAATTTTATTTTTCCTCAATTTATTAGTGTTTAAACCAACAAGGCGATTATATTTGGTCTACCAAAATTGGTTTACCAATAATTGGATAACCAAAACAACATATGTTAGAACACATTCAGAAGATAACTATAGAAAAGCCTGTCGATAAAATTATCTCACAGATTAGGGATCAAATATCTTCAGGCGAAATTCGTCCTGGTGAGAAGTTGCCTCCAGAACGCAAGTTAGCAGAACATTTCGGAGTGGGGCGTGCTCATGTGAGAGATGCCATCAGGAAATTAGAATTTTACGGAATCCTGAAAACCTTACCTCAAAGTGGTACAGTGGTATCAGGAACTGGTGTCGCAGCACTTAAAGGCGTGATATCAGACTATATCAAATTAGATGACCATGACTTCAGGTCTCTTGTTGAGACTCGAGTGTTATTGGAAAAAGAAGCAGCTTGTTTAGCTGCTAAAAAAAGAACTGAACGAGACATTAAAGAATTAAAGGATGCTCTAGAAGCATATCAATCTAATGTCGAAAAAGGATTACCAGCAATTGAAGAAGATTTAAACTTCCACCTAAAAATTGCTGAAGCGGGTAAGAATAAAGTGCTCAAAGCACTAATGATGATTATCACACCCGATATCGTATCAAGTTTTAACAAGTTTAAGGTTTGTAATGATGGCACCATCGACAAATCTCTTGAAGAACACCGAATAATACTGCAGCATATCATAGATCAAGAACCAGGACTTGCTGCCGACGCTATGGAATCACATTTACGTGATGTGTTAGCTTTTAGTATTAGGCAATTATGACTTAGAAAGTAAGCGACGTATTGAAATGAGACACTATGTCTTCAGTAATCAAACTGGGAGACCATATGAAGTAATGGGTAGTGCTAAGCTCCCAGTCAATTCGAAAAAATTTTAATCTATTTTTTAAACCTTAACCGAGGTCTTTATGAAAAACAAAAATCTTACAACTGAACTACACGTTCACATTTTTAAGAGTAAGGTATCCAAGACTATACTGAGTGGTATGGTTATGATGATGCTGACACTGACGTCAATGATGGCACAACGTATTGTATCTGGTACTGTTACCGGAGACGATGGGGAGCCACTATTGGGCGTAAGTGTTACGGTTGATGAGACAACCAGAGGAACGATCACAGACTTAGACGGAAAATTCCAGATTTCCGCTTCGCCTGATGATGTTTTACAATTTAATTTTTTAGGGTATGAAGAACAACGCTATGAGGTCGGAAACGCTACGGTAGTAGACATTAATCTGTCCAGTAGTGCCGAGCTCATTGATGAGGTCGTCGTGGTTGGATATGGAACTCAGAAAAAGTCACACTTAACAGGATCTGTTTCTCGAGTGGAAAACAAAACACTCGATCAGATTGCTGTATCGCGGGTTGATGAAGCCTTAATTGGTCAAGTCTCTGGTGTCAATATTGCCCAAACAAATGGAAGTGAAGCAGGTGCTGCACCAACTATAACGGTAAGAGGTGTTGGATCTGTTGCGGCAGATATTGGACCTGCCGTTGTGGTAGATGGACTTGTTGTTGATTCTGACTTTTTAAGTAATCTCGATATGAACGATGTTGCATCATTCGAGATATTGAAAGATGCTGCCTCTGCCGCTATATATGGGTCTGAAGGTTCAAACGGTGTAATCCTTATTACTACCAAGTCAGGTGAAGAGGGTAAGACTAAGTTTAACTATAGCGGATATGTTGGACAGAGAGAGGCTCATGGAAGTGAATCTTATAGAAAAGATGTGGAAGAGTGGGCCGCATTCGAGATGGCAGAAACTGGTACGCTTACAGAAGAAACTCAATATGCATTATTGCTTGTAGAGACCCTAGGTGTTAATAGAGATTGGCAAGATGTTCTGTTCGATGGTGGTTTGACGCATTCTCACTCACTATCAGCAAGAGGAGGTACAGACAAAACTAAGTTTAGTGTAGCTCTTAGATACTTAAAAGATGAAGGTGTAATTGTATTCGACGATTATGAGTTATTCAGTGCTAACTTCAAGTTGGATACGAAACTCAGTGATAGATTGTCATTCCAATTGACAATGAATCCTTCTCATAGTAATAGGAGACGTGTGCCAACGTCTATTCATAACACGTTGAGACAATCACCGTGGTTGCCAGTATTCCATACAGAAGAATCACTACAATTTATCGATCGGGAGTCTTATCCTGACGTCGGAGTTGGAGATTACTTCTGGGAAGACCATTTAATAGAGTTAGATCTAGATGGTGATGGCGATGATGCTCGTCCTCGTACGACATCAAACGCTAATCCACTGGGACAGAATGCTGAACGTAATCAGGTTGAAGGGAATACTAAATTGTTGACTAGAGGTAAGTTTAAGTATAAGCTTGCTGATGGATTGACAGTATCAACGTCAGTTGGTGTAACAAGAGAGGAGAGAAGAAGAGAACGATATGACGGAGTCCTGTGGCATCACACATTAGCAGATCGTGCTGAGTACAACCTGCAGAATAGACTCTCAACAAGAATCATTAATGATAACCTCATTAATTATACAACAACAGTAAACAATGATCATGAAATTGGCGCCCTATTAGGACTTACTCTCCAGCATAGAAATATCAAGAATAGTGATATCGTAGGTAGTGGATTTACTAACGATTTACTTCCTAACCTCCAAGGGGCTACACAGATTGATGAATTTTTAGAATTAGAAACTGAGCGTAATAAGATCGGATACTTTGGTCGTGTTAATTATGCTTATCAGGATAAGTACTTAGTTTCAGCTTCGTTGCGTAGAGATGCAAGTTCAGTATTCGGTCCTGAGAATAAGTGGGGTACATTCCCAGCCTTATCAGTTGGATGGAATTTAGCGAGAGAAGATTTTGTCAATGATGATGGAGCAATCTCAAGCTTGAAATTCAGATTTAGCTTCGGATTAACGGGTAATGAGAATTTCCGAACAGGTAGTACGTTCACTGATTTCTTCCCATTCTTATCATTGTTACAATCAGCTAATACAGTATTGGGCGGAACGGTACAAACTGGATTTGCACCTGAAAATATTGCGAACGAATCTCTTAGATGGGAGGGTAACCGTGAGATCAACCCAGGTCTTGATTTTGGATTCTGGGGCAACAGATTAACAGGGTCGCTTGACTGGTACGAGAGAACAAGTAATGATTTATTACTGAACAACCCAGTATCTAACGGTACAGGATTTAGTACAGGTATCCTTAATATCGGAGAGGTGAAAAACACAGGGGTAGAGCTTGAGTTACGTTCAGTGAACTTCACTAAAGGAGACTTTCAATGGAGTACTCAATTAATCGCTACTACTAATCAAAATGAGTTGACTGAGTTCGGTGACTCTAATGGTCAGTTGATTGAAGATTTCTCTGGTAGAGGCTCTTTATGGATTAACGAAATAGGTAATCCAATATCTTCTTTTTATGGATTTGTTCTTGATGAAAGCAGAGAGATTCCAAGAGATTTTTGGGACACACCATGGAATAGAATTGGCGGAGCTTCTGAAGACGTGATCGTGTTAGACCTTAATGGTGACGGAATAATCACAGCGGCTGATCAGACAATTCTCGGAGATCCATATCCAGACTTAGTATGGAGTGTTACTAACCAGTTTCAATTTGGTTCAGTCGATTTCTCTTTCATGTGGACAGGAAGTCATGGTGCAGAGGTTAGAGATTTAGGAGAGGAGCTATTTGAGAATCAATTCAATGGAGCTACTGAAAATGTTCCAGGAATTTTAGAGACGGGTTTGATCTCTCACCCTTCATTCATTCAGAAGAGAAGTATAACAAGTGATCCGATCAGAGATGCAAGTTTCATCTCGTTAAGAAACGTGAATCTTGGTGTAAACCTAAATTCTGCTATTCCTAACCTTAGAGATAAAATAGGAATCAATAATGTAAGGCTCTATGTATCTGGACAGAACATACTCTACATCTTCGCAGATGACTACAAAGGATTCAATCCTGAGTTTGTTGACAGTAACCAGAGACAAGTGAATGCTTTTGGAGCACAGAGAGGTGGATCTCCAATTGCAAGGACATTTACGTTTGGATTAAACTTTGATTTTTAATTCATCAATAGAGTAAAAGAAGATAATTATGAAACAGATTATATATATCATTTTCATCGCCTCTGCCTTGATGTTTACGGCATGTGATTCATTTCTTAATCCTACTCCAGTATCATCAGTAGTTGTTGATGAGTTTTTTCAGAGTGATGCTGATATTCAAGCTGGAGTTGTAGGCTTGTACGACAGACTTCAAGGTATCAGTACTGATATCGACAATAATTGGATGCGCGTCAATAGAGGAGTTCAGTGGGAGTATGTATTAACAGAGCACAGATCAGACAATACACGCTCTCAGACTATTGAGGGCTCTCAGGCTGACTTTCATAGATATGTGGTAGATCGTAACAACATACAAGTTGAAGACTACTATGCATCTATGTATGAGTTAATCTTCAGAGCTAATACGATGTTAGGATTTATCGATATTGCTGATGAAGCTAATCAGGCAGGGTTGACCGGAGAGACACTTTTCTTGAGAGGTTTGGCATACTTCAACTTGGTTAGACAGTTTAGTGATGTACCATTACTTACTGAAGTGGTTCAGCCAGGCGATGAGCGTGTATTCCAGAGAATAGAGGAAGCAGTTGTTTATGAGCAGATCTTCGCCGATTTACAGGCTGCAGCAGATTTATTGCCTGAGGGTGGTACGCCAGGACGTGCCAGCCGAGGAGCAGCTCAAGCTATGTTGGCAAAAGCATTAATGCAGGGCCCTAACAGAGATTACGCCAGAGCTCGGACATTGTTAGAATCAGTGATTAATAGTGAGCAGTATTCATTATTACCTAATTTTAATGATGTGTTCTACTCAGAATTAAATGATGAGGTGATTTTTGTAGTAGAGTATACTTCAGCTATTGCTGAAGAAGCGCAAGGGTTTTCTGCGGAGTTTGATTTTGGTACTGGTCGAGAAGATGGATTGAATATTCCTGAGCCTGGATTCTTGGCAGTATTGAACGAAAGTGCGGGTAACAGATTGGAATCAACTGTTGCTCAGCGAGAATTCGGCAGAATGGTTTGTAACAAGTATACGAATAGCAGTAGAGCCGCTGGCAATGACTGGATCGTCTTAAGATATGGCGACGTGTTATTGATGCATGTGGAGTCGATCATGGGAGGTACTATGATGACTCAAGAGGACGCTGCCGTTAACTCATTTAATATGGTACGTGAGAGAGCAGGTGTTTCTCCGATTCAGAATGGTCTCGTTACTGCTGATCAGTTACTACTGGAAAGAAGAGTGGAACTCGCATTTGAGAACAGTAGATTTTACGATCTCGTAAGATTTGGAAGAGCGAATGCAGTACTTCAAGAGTACTCTGATGAAAACGGGTATAGCTATATCCTAAGTCAATTATTAATGCCAATACCAAGGAGGGAAATAAATCTTAGTGGGAATACCATGAGACAAAATCCGGGGTATTAATTTTAAATAACATTATAACTTTTAAGATATGAATACATTAAATATCCTTAAAGCATCAGCAATTGTGTTGGCCTTGACTTTGATGATAGGATGCAGTGATCTCTTTGAATTTGAGCTTCCTGAAGCTAATTCACAGCCAGATTTGGAGCTTCCAATGGCAGGCTTCTCATTTACACAAGATGTTTTTGATTTTAGATTATATCAATTCGTAAATACATCAACTGAGTCTACTAATTTCCTATGGACGTTTCCTGATGGATCAACGTCTACTCTTGAAAACCCGGTATTCGTGTTTGACGGAGAGGGAGTGTTTACAGTGACATTATCCTCTAATGACGCCAATGGCGAAACCTCTACGATTTCACG
>CAZDHV010000060.1:0-15201 GCA_964505335.1 uncultured Saprospiraceae bacterium
TCCCCATAGAGATGCAACTGTTGATTATTGATATCCTTGAACATAGAATCTACGGCACCGTTCTCGATCGTTTCAGCTGAGATTGCTGAGCCACCAGAAGAACTACTGAGATCGAAGAGATCTGCTCCGAGTTCATCGGTAATTTCTTCAAAGTCGCCTTCATCTTTAACTCTTAAATCAGGGGTGCCACTCGTATCTATTGATAAACTAACTGGGACAGTATCTTGAATGACTCTTGGGACTACAGTAGAATCCTGCGTCTGCGCCAATGCGATCGCTGGTGCCAATATGGCACTAATGAATATGATATACCTTATCAATGATCCTTTAAGCATTAGCGGGTAATACGATTCTTAGTAGACACCGTCGATACAAATATAAAAGTCGGTCATTTTATGTTTCGATCTGAAAATCAGGCTATTCTTAGCACGATATTAACGAATCGCACCTCGACGCCGTTGCCTAATTAGTGATATCGGACAATTTCTAAGCCATAATGCACTAATTATCAGGTCATGCGTTGTAAGGAGGTGAACAGAGTGAATCTTTTCATGTTGAAGAGTGTAATTTTGGATGTAAGCTTAGGACTTTATGCTTATATCTTTACAAATAGTGCCATCGACCTTAAAAGGTTAGTTTCGAAAAATTAATTTTGCAGCGCAATTCAGAAAGATATGTCTAAAGAGCTAGTTATTGGAGCAGTAAGTATTATCACTATAGCGTTGTTTTTATGGGGCTATCAGTTTGTGAAGGGCAAGAACATACTTGGTAAGGTTCAGACCTTTAACACGACCTACGATAATGTCGAGGGCTTAAAGATTGCTGCACCTGTTGAGATCAATGGATACGTTGTTGGATCGGTTTCAAAAATTGAATTGAATCCGGAGAAGGCTAAAAGCATGAAAATCTCCTTTGATGTACAAGGAGATTGGAAGATACCCAGCAATACAATTGCAAGACTATCCGCCGATAATAGTCTGGTAGGATCCAAAAAAATCATCTTAGATTTCAATGAAGTCTGTACAAGCAACTGCGCAAAGACAGGCCAGTACCTCGAACCAGGTTATAGAGGGATGCTCGAAGCAATAATCGGTACAGACGATCTGCGTGATAAACTTAGCGTAATACGTGAAGAATCTAGTCCAATACTCGATTCTGTATTAATGAAGCTCTCTGATCCAAATGCTGATAATGTCGTTAGCAATAGCCTCAATAACCTTGAGAGCACACTCGATAATATGAATCGCTTGACGAATACTATGAGTCGTGTCATGGCTGCGTCCTATGACAACCTGAATCAAACTATGCAAAACATGGCGATAGTCACGGGCTCTTTGGCTAATACTAATGATGATCTCGAGCGGATGATTAGCAATATGGCATCGCTGTCACAGCAAATCGTTGATGCCGATTTAGGTAGCACATTAGGCAAGACTTCAGAAACCTTTGACAATACTAACAAGCTACTCCTAAGCCTAGACTCAACGGTTGCTCAGGCAAGTGGTTCCTTTGATAAGCTTGATGGCCTATTAACATCAGTGGAGAGCGGCGATGGCTCAATTGCCAAACTGCTTAACGATCCAGAAATCTATAACAACCTCGAGAACACTACTAAAAACTTGTCTTTGCTTCTGCAAGACATGCGGCTAAATCCTAAGCGTTATGTAAGGCTCTCAGTCTTTGGCAGAAAGGGTAATCAGTATACTTATCCCGAGGAAGATCCTGCATTTGAATTGCAGCAGGTTCCAAAGAATTAGATTCCCCCCCTCCTGATTTAACATTATGTTTCCCTGAGAACACCAAGCATTCAAGCTAAGCTTGAGTTGTCAATCCACCTGTTAAGTTATACTTATACCATATCAACATGAGCTTAGCGGGAATTTGGATCGCATCCTTAGCGCCCAATTTAGAATCATCAACATGAATCCACTTAGCCAATGGCTGCTCATAGATATGGTTCATCACATTATCTGGCTTGTAAAATCTCTTAAGCCTAATGAAGATCTCGACGTCAAACAACCATCTGGTTTGAAAAGGCATTGCAAATGTCTTGAATACTATTTTCTTTCTAAAGACTTTTGCCCCACATTGTGTGTCTTCTATTGGCAATCTGAGAATGAGATAGATAAATGCCTTTACGATGTTTGAAAAAATTGCTCTTAAGAAGTTACGATCGATTCCGTTACCCTCTCCTTTGTTTCTTGATCCATATACGACATCGAGCATGTCATTTGATTCAAGCGTATCAACTAATCCTTTAAAATCTTGAAAATCAGTCGACAGATCAGCATCTATAAACCCAATGTAATCTGCATGTGTAGATCCTTCAAGATACAGCGCTCCTGCTCTTACTGCAGCAGCCTTACCCCCATTCACAGGTATATCTAATACATGTACCTGCTTGGGGCATGCCTCCTTTATCTCGTTAAGCACGGCAATCGTATTATCCGAACTGCCATCATTGACAAAACATAATATAAAGTCTGAATGAGATTGAATGAAGTCAGTGAAAGCTTGGCGGTCAAGTCTATTTTCCTCATTGTAGCATGGAACTATGATTGCTGTTGTTTTTGAAGTTTTCATAGAAATGTGGTTTTAAATTGTTGGGGTTTGTGTTTGAGTACAATCCAAAACTATTTCCATTGACTCCCTTATAATGGAGAGTTCGTTCAACTACTAAAGTCCTTCGGTGAGTGTCAATTTGGGCTTGTTGAATATGGTTTTACTCGATAGAGATTCCATTGGACGATACTTATCTTCCATTCATCGATACTACAAGTCATCTATAGCCATGGACTGAATTTTTTGGAACAGTTTTAACCATCTTTATAGCAGAAATACCGAGTTAAATCGGGAATGTGATGACACAGCATAAAATCGCCACAAGTACGATCAATCGCTACCTCGTTGTAGCGCTACTACTGGGTCTGTTGATCCATGGATCGGCGATGTTTTTCACCCTAGAGAAGACCTATGACGCATTAATTCATGTCTTCTTCGGAAATCACTATGCTACCTCATGGTTTGAGCCTTGGAATCCTAAATGGTACACGGGTTTTAGTGTGATGGGCTACCCGCCTCTTGTACATCAGTCTATAGCAATGCTGTCATTGTTAGGAGGACTAAAATTTGGACTATATACCATAGCATTGATTAGCGTCATTCTGTTCACCACTGGTGTGTATCGATATGCCTTGCTCCTATCTAACAATCAGAAGATTGCCGGTTATGCCGCCCTCTTTGCAGTGGTTAGTTCTTCTTTTGCAGAGACTTTACATGTCTTTGGTCAGTTGCCCAGCATCATTGGAGTTTCGGTCCTCATGCATGCATTGCCATACATCTATAATTGGATACGGTTAGGATATAGAATCGACCTTTTCAAGAGTCTCTCTTTATTAGCCGTGACTGTTGCCTCTCATCATGTCACGCCAATATTTGGAATGGTCTTCTTTATTTTTCCTGTCATTGGAATGGCCATATTGGATCGGTCGCAAATTCAATTAGGCAAGGAAGCACAGGTAAGATTCAAACATTTTCTTAGGTCATTCATAGACCTGTTTTGGAGAATTGTAGCATTCGGCAGCATCTCTTTAATACTGATTATTGGAGTTATCCTCCCCTATTGGATCAACTCTAGAAACAATCCTATTGCTCAAGTGCCAATACCTCATGGCTCACGAGATAGTTACCTAGAGACGCTGTCATCAGGCTTCATATTTTTTCTAATTCCTTACGGTGTTTTACTATTCATTCTCCCATACTTCTTCTATCGTTTTTTTAGCAAGCGCTATATCTTTTTTGGTATCTCGTTATGCACCTTATTCATCTTAGGAACTGGCGGCACTACGCCGATTCCGAAGACATTACTCGGTGAAACCGCTTTCAATATTTTGACATTGGATCGATTCACGCTCTGGGCAACAATAATTGTTCTGCCTCTTGTAGGAGAGTTTATCTATCGGCTTGTAGAAGGTGATATCAGAGCGCATCTATTTGAGAAATATGGGAAGATCTATGCCTTCATAACAAGATCTCTATACGTCGGAGTCGCCTCTTTTCTTTTGATATTGACGTTGATATTATTTCAATTCCGTCCATCGCAACCGACGCCGATCAAAATGCAGCCCTTGCTCAATTTTCTGAGCGCAGACGATCACGATCGATGGAGGTATCTAACCTTAGGGTTTGGAGATCAGATGGCTTGGCTCTCTGCACAAACTAATGCACTGACCGTTGATGGAAATTACCATAGCGCTCGACGACTTCCGGAGTTAACAACAAGGGCCGTAGAGCGACTTGAGAACTCCAAATTTCTTGGAATTGAAGGTCTTGGATCCTTACAGCAATTCTTGACGGTTCCTCATAAATACAACCTGCGCTATGTATTTTCCAATGACAAATTTTATGATCCCATCTTACATTTTGCCGGTTGGAAGAGACTCACTATGCTCGAAAATGGAATCCATGTCTGGGAGCGAATCAGCGTAGCCCCCTTACCTGTGGTCCTACCGAAAGATGAGGTAGCCAAATGGCAAAAATTACATTGGGGAATCATTCCTATAACTACACTATTGATAGCTCTGATATTGACAATTTTAATTCCATTGATCAAAAGACCGGAGCGACAATCTGATGACGCAATCCTCTATTGGTCCAAACCATTCTATCAAAGTTCTATGCTCACAGGGCTGCATGCTTGGTCCTATCTACTGGGCTTAGCTTGTATTATAGCTTTTGGGACATCAATGTATTATAGTCGTTCACAAATCAGTCCGCAAAACACCGTCAAGGCATATTATAGTCATCTGGATTTTAAAGAGTTTGGAGCAGCCTATGAACTCATTGATAAAACTGACGCTCCAAGTAAGGCTGATTATATGCTCGCCGTATCAGTATCAGATGGTGTATTAAACTCCTATGCAAAGTTAAATACTATTGATGTCGAGGTTCAGGAGCAGTCAGCTGATTATGCCATCGCTGAGGTGATATGTGAGTACATTACACCCCTCAAGGTGATTAATATTAGTCAACAGCACACTCTTAAGAAACACGATCATAAATGGTACTTGGGCTATGAACCTATAGATCGAGATCTCCCTCCTCAATTGTATAAATCACAGCCTAAACTGGACTATCATGCTCATGGCCGCAAGAGAATCAGCTCGGGCAAAACATATCGAGATGACATCATCATTCAGCCAGTGGTAGCGTGTCATGAAGCGTCCCTCATCCAAGTCGATGAAACATATTCTATTATCGGAACGATTAAAAATACCGACAACCGCCCAGCTGACGTTACGATCACTGCGACTCTATACAATCAGAACAACGAACCATTAGCTACTTACAGCACGATGTATATTCAAAAACACGTCTTACTACCCCAAGAGTATAGTCACTTTAGATTGGAGTTTGAAGACACCGCATGGCTAAACCCGGCTGAGCAGAAACCTACAACATTTGACCCGGAGCTGAGTGTGACAAAAGAACTCGCAGATATCCCTCATCACTTTGATGTTCACATTTCGACTGTGACCACTGATGTCACACCTTATCGCAGTGTTGCACTCACCGAGATTAAGACCTCACCCGAACAAATAACTGGCATACTTTACAATGCAGGAAATCAAGAAGTCACCATTCCTCAATTACTTGTCGGATACTATGATGAAAATCAAAAACTGGTGTGGGTAGACCATCAATTTCTGCAATCTAATGTGCGGCAACAGAGAAAGGTCGCTTTCGACTATAGTCTGGTAAACCTGTCCACAATAAATGTGATGGCCGAAGGAAGTGAGTTGATATATTGCAATGGTAAGAAGCAAATATCAGATGTAAAGGTGCACACTATGCCTTATGTCTCAATAGGCTCTAATCTCAGACTTTCGCTTGATCTCAATAACTTTATAGGCAATCCTCAATGATCAGGTTACAGATCGCCATATTATACCTCTTGTTGGGCTCAGTGGCCTGTAACAATACAGAGACACCTCTCCCATCACCTATCAATACCACAAATTCAATTGATGCCCCTACCGAAACAATTGCAGGAGATGCAATCATCATAGAAGCACACGGCGATGATTACATACCTGCACTCAAATTATGGAACACTATCGGGTCCACGCTCATCGAAGGAACTGCCGGAGTTGGCACAACACAATACGCTATCCCGAGCAGCTATTGTAAGATAAGTGGTGTACTGCGCTACTGCTTGGGAAAAACTTGTGGAGAGATTAATATCTTACCGACAGAAGAACTCGCCTCTCTGGAAGGATACATCGGCCCAACTACTGCGGTAACTGGAGACAGAGGATCATATATGATGGTAGGTATAGGCACAGATAAGTATGACAACACTGTTCAAGAGCATACCGCTATCACAGCCAATAATTATCGGGATGGAAAAGTATCTAGCCGGATACTCCAAAGCAAAAATGGTATTGTTCATAATCTCTATAATAGCGGAACTACTGTGGGGAATGCTTCAATGTCTCTCAGCCATCAATCTATTACAACCCAAGAGTATAAAGTCGCGATTGGTCCTAATGAAGCTCAACCATATGCAATTAGGGCAATTACTGAACACAATAAGGCCGACGGCAATAGCCTCATATCTTTCAAAACAGATTTAATTAAGGATGCCTACGGTAATGCGATTGCAGATGGGTGTCTAATTACCTGGTTTGTCAATGGAACAGGGAGTAAATCTGTACTGAAGTCATACACCATAGATGGACGCTCTACTGTCGAAATAACCCATCCCGCTCAAGCCGAGATAATGGAAATATCGGCCTCCATCGGCCAAGTAAATAGTAATACCATTATTCTGCAATTTGAGAGTGGTTTGCAGTCGTACGAGATCGCTGCTGAGAATCAAATAATCAAGATTGGTCCAATGCGGAGTTATCTGGGTCAATATATTCCTGATGGGTTTCCAATAGAGATCAGAGTCCTTGCAGGAGAACAAACCATAGTCGACTGGATATCCCTTCAGAGTAAAGACGGTTATGCACAATATGACATCTCTCCTCATATCAACCTTCAAAATGGCACGGATCAGCAACACAAAATAGAGGTTCGTTCAGGTGGTATCACCCAATCACTTCAACTCAATCAGGATGAATAAGAAGTGGATCAGAAGACTCCTATTAGGCGTGTTTTACTTATTGATACTATGTTTATTTATAGTTGTCATCAGTAGACTCTTAGCCTATGCTAATCAGGGGGCGGACAGAGGCAAGCTTCTCCATGTAGCCTTGCCAGAATATACAGTTATGCCAGACATCCATGTGAAAGATGATGGGAATGAAGGCAGTGAGATAACATCATTCATAATCGATCAAATCAAAACTGACTATGTCCATGCCAGAGATGCGCAAAGTAGAGCTCGCACCACGAACAACACTACTTACCTCCAAGATCACTTTACTGATGAAGTAGTCGCTAAATGGGAAGAACACTTCGTAGAGAATGCCAAGAAGAATATCTATGAGCAATCTACTAGTCTAGCACACAATATTGACGTAACGTTCTTCAGCCTTGATGAGTCCGTAGTTAGTTTCACCGATCAGGATGTGATTGAGCACCATCAATTGTATCAAGATGAAGAGCTCATCTCTTCATGGGTAGACACCTCAGACTATCAGGTCATCTGCGTATTAGAAGATTCCAGATGGCGTATCAGGCAAATCAAAAAGATCGAGACACAGCAGCCTAAGACTACTCTAACGAAGCAAATTTCACCTACTGTTTTAGGATCTCTTGTGGGCATAAACTACTACCCCGCTCAATCACCATGGAATCTTCTCGATACTGCAATCAGCGATGAGGTCTATATCGACGATATGGCTACACTGAGAGAATTAGGCTGCAACAGTATTAGGATATTCTTACAGTATGAAGATCTCGGCAAAGAGCAAGTAAGCCAAGCAAAGGTCAGGCGTTTTTTACACTTCCTCGACATCGCACATAATGCGGACCTAAGTGTAATAATCACCTTATTCGACTTTTATGGTGACTATTCTGGTCGCGACTGGCGCGCCACGTCCCAACACCTGCGAACGTTGATTCCGGCTATACAATCTCACCCTGCACTCTTGGCTTATGACCTTAAGAATGAGCCCGATTTAGATTTCGAGAGCCGAGGAGAAGCAGTTGTGGCAGATTGGCTTAGTTATCATATCGACGTCATTAGATCAATAGATCCAAACCACACTATTACCATCGGCTGGAGCAACCCCAATGATGCAACGCTCTTAGTCGATCAAGTGGATTTCGTATCGTACCATTATTATCACGAACCGAGCGAGTTTAGTCAGAAGCATCAAGCGCTAAGCGCACAAACTGATAAACCGATCATATTGACAGAATTCGGCAAGACATCATATCGTGGTGTTTGGAATCCCATACAGTATTCACAAAAAAAGCAAGCCAGGTATTATGCTGACATGCTTCAAGACTTGCAGGATCTCAATCTATCTTCTTTTTCTTGGACGTTGCATGATTTTCATGAAGTGCCTATTTCTGTAGTAGGCCGTCGTCCATGGCGAAGAGCCTATCAACGTCACTATGGTCTAATTGATATGGATGGTAATCCTAAACCAGCCTTTAATATCATTTCCCAATCAAGTCAAGGTTCAGCTGAGTAACTGAATCGTTCTTAAACTGTTTTTCCACCATTATAGATTGAAATGTATCTACGTAAATCTCAGCAATCTTGGTCATCGGATATGCTGTTGCGGCTCTATAATTGCTCTTGCCCATCTGCACTCGACACCTTGGATTAAACAGTATAGCTTTGATTGCTTTTGCAAGACCTTGAACGTCGCCTGGCTCAAAGAACTCTCCAACATATCCTTCATCTGCGACCAACATCGCCAGATCACCTATGTTAGGCATGATGACGGCCTTGCCAAAGCTTCCTGCTTGATGTAGTACCCCTGAGCTACCAGTAGTAGAGGTATAAGGAAACACAGTTACTGCACTTTCAGCAAAGATCCGCTCGACATCTTCTTCTGGCACATATCCCGTGAATCTTAAATTAGAAACATGTTTGTATTGCTCGGCAATACCTGCGAGATAACCCTTCACATTAGGATTGTCAGTCCCAGCTATTACGATCTCGATGGATTGATTAGTTTCTTCTCTAATGAGCTCCACGGCTTCAATCATCTCCTCGACTTTCTTATAGGTACCAAACTTCCCAAATGCCATGACCTGTAAAGGCCCTGTTGGCAAGCTATAGGTTGGTTCTTTAGCAATGGCAAAGGTGCCATGAGGAATGTGAATGACATGATCCACGCCATAAGCTTCCTCCAAGAGATCTACATACTTAGGCATCGTCACTGCGACACGGTCGGCCATGAGTATGAACATCGTGAGCAACCGACCTATATGGTTATAGATCGCTTTCATCATTCTATTTTGAGTAAATCCTGCTACATCTAAGTCTACAGCTTCCATAATATTGTGGAGTAGAACAATAGTTGGTATGCCCATCATTTTCGTGATACCTGGAAGCAGTAATCCTAATGCTGCTGGCACCTTTCTATCTCCAAACTTCATGAATTGCAGATTATATAAAACTGCATCAGGTTTCGTCTCCCTAATTGCCTGTGTTACCGTGTAGATATTTTTATAACTATTAAAAGTCCAACAAGGCTTCAATGTTACTTTGCATCCTTGAGATACAAAGGAGTCGCCTTGACCCTTAGGAACAGTATCTGTCAATAAGACTAATTCCGTAATCTCTTGTTGTTGTCTAAATGCTTTGACCAAGTGATAGGCATACTCATTGAGTGTCACTTTACTCGGCGGATATGATGTTACGATTGCAAGCTTCATTGGTTTGTGATTTTGTATTGGTGGTTATTGTTTATGATTCAAATATGCACCTTGATAAAGGGCACTATATATTTTCTTCGTTGAGCGGCAGATTACTGTCGGTTAATGGCAAAAGTGATTAGTTCGATCAATTCTGGATTCAATCCTACTGAAATGCACATAATGACCGACTTGAGCTATTAGCAAAATGCCCATAAGGACAAGCTGTAGTAGAACTACTTGGAGTAATGTATCGTGAAACGCTACTAAGCCGAAAATCTGAAGTAGACCAACTATAAAGGTCAGATATATGGGGCCATATACACTCCGTGAGAGAAAATAGTATGCAAACATATTAGCTACCGCAAATAATGATGTTGCTAAAGCATACAACCACAAGAGCGAAGCAATTTCTACATATGCTGTTCCAAACAGAATATGTACTATGAGTTCGGGCAAGATATAGCTGACGCCAGTGATGATAGCGCCTAATATAGCCGTATAGCCCACGTACTTCCAAAGCAGTGATCTGCTATCCTTGCCTGCTTTTTCCGCTGCCACAACATGAGGGAGCAGGATCATGGCAAACATCCAAGCTATAAAGAACACCACCCTTCCAATCATAGCTAAAGCAGCATATAGCCCCGCTTCCTCTGCTGCGAAGTAGTGCTTAACGAGTAGGATATCAGTATTATTAATGAGTACTTGGGAGAGCTCATAGACCAATGTATAAGTCGCAAATACCAAAAGAGTCTTCGTGATCCTCCCTGCACTACTGATAGGCATCACTCTTTTATTCCGAATAGGAAGATAACCCAGTGCGACTGAGGCCAATATACCGAGGCTTATACTGATGGCAGGATCAACATCTAACAATCTCAGCAGAGCAACCGTGCCACATAATCTGATGAGCATCTCTACTTGGTAGCTGATAGACAGCAGACGAAAATTTCTGATCCCTTGGACATGTCCACGTCCGACACTCATTAGAAAGTATAATGGTACGCACAATGCAAATATGATATACATCCACGCTGATTGCGATTGAAAAAACAGCTGAAGTTGATTGGAGAACAGCACCATACAGAGTGATATGACAGCGCCAACGACAAGTCCATAGCGACTCATTAATGAAACCAATAACTGGCTTTCCTCTCCATCCATCTCAGCGCTAAATTTGGCTGCTGTCAACTGAAAGGTCATCGCTAAAAATGACAGGACCAATAACATCGTTACTAATAGCGAAGCATCTGCGAACTGCGAAGGTCCAAGCATCCGTCCTACGATGAGATTATATAGGTAATTCCCTAGGTTGACAATCATCGCACTAATCATAAACCATTGCTCCTCAGTGATCTTAGGTGTACCTTTATATCCTAACAACCCCCAAAATTCCTGTATATGTTTCGACTTTATCATGGTACAAAAATGTATGCTACTGTTCGCCGTAGACGACTTCTATCGGTGAGTGGCAGATTACTATCGGCCAATGGTTTGTTTATACCGATTTGTCTTTTTCTGTTCCTGGTGGTGATTTCAATGGGAACTCTCTTTGGCCAGAATATGGATGAGGGTTTCAGAATGTTAGAATCTGGCGAATATCATGACGCAAAGAGCTTTTTTCAAGAGGTTTTAGAAAAAAATTCAGAAAATAAAACAGCAAATATCTGCTATGGTAGAGCACTGGGCTTGAGTGATTCTCCGGCAGAAGCTCTGGCTCTTTTCTACCAACTATCAGAGCGCCATCCAGGGGATCAAGAGGTAAATCTAAATCTCGCTGAAGCTTACCTTTGGAATGACAATGCTAGCGAAGCATCTCAGCTATACTCAGCAATCATAGACTCTGATCCTTCGAGCGTATCAGGCCATATCGGACTCGCGAACAGCCAGGCGAAGATGCGAGATTATAAGGCAGCGCTCAACACACTAGACAACAGCTATATTAACAACAGTGGTCTAGTGTATATTGATGAGTTACGCAACTCAATCAGGTTGGGATATGCTGACGCTCTCATCAAAAAAGATTCATATGCTGATGCCAAGTCTCAATATGAGCTAATAATGAACTCAGATAGCGATAACATCCCTGCTCTAATCGGCCTCACCAATGTGAGCTACCTACTGGACAAAAAGCGTGATTGCCTAGACTACGCAACACAAGCGCTTGAATTCTCTCCAGAAGGTCAACCTAGCGATAATGTAGTGGCCAATCTTATCCAAGCCCATATCTGGAACCATCAGTACGGCGAGGCTACACAACTGATTAGAGCCACCTATACTACTGAACAACAGAAAAGCTACTATCATCGATATATGGCGAGAATGGCGATACAGAGACGATCTTACTCCCCAGCTCTATCACACTACAATGAACTCCTTACCAGAGATGCTGATGATATCGAAGCGTGGGCAGGTAGGACAGATGCGCTGCTTGCTCTTGATAGCATAGTTCCTGCGATGAAGACTATAGATGCAGGAATAGATCTACATCCGCAAAGCACAGACTTAGGAAGACTCAAACACAAAAGCTATAGGAAACTTGCACCCACTTTGCTGACTGACACCAAGTATAGTCGTGACAGTGGGCAGGACCAATCTGTGGATATCTCTGTGAATCCCATTATACCAGTAAGCCAATCTATTGCATTATTAGCGGATTTGGGAATCAGAAACGTATACAATCAGCTAGCCGATACAGACCTCATCCTCTCCAGATATAGCGGTGGAATAAGGTTCAAACTGCTCGCTAATACTACGCTAACAGCCATAGGAGGCATCTCTCAGATCAATGATCAAGAGAATGACCCTAGTCTTGTCAATTACGATATCAATGGACACACTAAGCAAGGTCCTCACGAGATTAAGTTAGGAGTCCGACGCAGCTTTCAGGACTACAATTTTACTCTTCTTTCCGACCGCATCAGTCAGCGCCAACTTTATGCCGATTACTCGGTCTCCAACGTCAAAGGACTGGGTCTATTTACACAATATGTGTACTCCCAACTATCAGATCAGAATACTAATCATTTAGTTTATGCATCGATATACAAGGCCCTTAAGAGAAGACCCTTTATTAAGTTAGGAGCGAGTGTTCAGTATATCACTTTTGACATCTCTGAGTCCGTTCCTTACTTCAGCCCAGATCAGTTTTGGGCGCAAGAGCTATTCATTGATATCGTGAGGACTCCAGACTTGCTTAAAGCTCAAGGGGTCACTTACCTTATTACAGGAGCTATAGGATCACAACAAATTGATAACATGAGTGCCTCCTTAACTTATAGAGCACAGCTTAAGCTGGGCTATTTATTTGATTCTGGTATCCATATAGAACTGTATGGATTACACACCAATGTAGCATCAAGTAATGCATCTGGATTTACATTCTCGCAGGTGGGCTTAAGCACTAAGTGGCTATTCAAGCAAGGACCACTGTTTAGAGTAGATTAAGTCGTTCCATCAACTCTGGTTTCTTAGAACGACTCACTGGTATAACATCTCGATTGATCAGCACACTCCCATCCTCAATATCAACTATACGCTGAATATTAATAATAAAAGACCGATGAACCTTGAGGAATAAGTCCTTAGGAAGCTTGGATTCTATCTTCTTAAGGGTCGAGTGAACAGTATGATTCTGATCATCACACTTGATCAAGATATAGTCTCCTTTAGCCTCGATCATATAGATGGTATCCATTTGAATTTTAATCAGCCTCCTATCTATATTGACGTATAGATACTTTTCCTCTGCTAAGTCTAACTTAGGATTTGGTGTTGACTGAACGATCACCTGTGAAGATTTGCGCTTGGCCTTTTCGATGGCTTTAGCAAACTTGTTTTCATCAATAGGTTTAAGTAGGTAGGCTATGATATTATCATATTCAAAGGCGTCGACAGCAAAATTTCGATCACTAGTTACGCAGATAATAGGCACAGCTTCTTTTAATGTCTGGACAAAGTCTATACCATTAAAATTGGGCATCTGAATATCAAGCAAGATGAGATCAACGCTATTCTGGTTGAGATACTTCAACCCCTCAATTGCCGAATCCATAGATGCTACGACTTCTATATCGTCATGAGTTTCGCAAACTTTTTGAAGTATTAGTCTGGCCGTGGCTTCGTCATCGATGATCATACATCTCATAGCTCATGTGGATTTGTAGTATTAATGAATTGGGTCAATTCGATTAGCATTTTTTCATAGTCGGCTGTATATTGGGAGTTGCCCTCTCTCAAGGACTTTTCATGATGACCAGCTAAATCATGTCCCTCTGCGGCACCTAATAAGACAAACTTATGCTTGAGCTTATGTACGAGGCTGGCTGCATCTTTAAATTCTTTTTCACTTATTAATCGTCTATACTCCGCTGTCTCCTGAGGCCATTCCTTTTTGATTAAGGACCAAAACTGATCAATGAAGCTGGAGTCTCCTTTAGAGAGTTTATAGATATAATCTAGATTGTAACTCATGAGTTGGTAGACTTTGGGATTGTAAAATAAAACGTTGTCCCTATGCCATACTCCGATGTTAACCACACCTCACCTCCTAATGCATTTACAACTTTCTTGACTATCGCAAGTCCTACCCCAGACGAGTCTTGTCTGACGCTCAGGCTCTGAAATAGCTGGAATATTTTATCAAAAAACTTCTCCTCAATACCTATGCCATTGTCTTGGATAGAAAGTTCATATTTATCATCTTCCTCTGTACATCTCCATGTTATCCTTGCCTGTTCCTCTGGCGAAAACTTGATCGCATTGCTCATCAGATTGTGAACGACCTGCTCTAACTGATTGCGATGCGATAAGACTATTGGCATCTCTGAGGCAAAAACTAGGTCGATTTGTTTAGTAGGCATAATCTGATCACGGATATCAAGAATAAGCTGTTTAACGTCGACTTCTTTCTTCTCTTCGACCATTAAGCCTGCCTTAGAATATGTCAATATGCTGGAGATCTGATTATCCATTTTCCGTATAGACTTTCCAATCATGTCAAAATACTCTGCAGACTGTTCATTTAGGGCATCCTTATTTTGCATTTGAATTAACTGCATAAGGGTATTGATTCCACGCAATGGACCTTTAAGGTCATGAGAGACGACATGCGCATATTCATTGAGTGCATCATTACGAGACACTAGTTGGTTGAGCAACTGATCTTTTTGTTCTTCGAGCAATTTGAGATTAGTAATATCTCTTGCGATTCCTTGAGCCGCCTTGGGGTTCTTGTCATTATCATAGAGGATGGCTGCATTGATCTGGAGATGGACAGAAGCTCCTTGGGCGTCATGTATCATCAGGGTAACATCCTTGACATATCCATCTCTAATCATATCACTAAAGGCCTCCGCCAATCGGGTTCGATCCTCC
>CAZDHV010000061.1:0-7851 GCA_964505335.1 uncultured Saprospiraceae bacterium
ATGTCTATGGCACAAGATGACCATGGATTTGTTTGGCTGGGAACGTCTGATGGGTTAAACAGATTTGATGGGTACAACACAGAAATATTTCGATTTACTCTTCGCGACACCAATTGCATCTGTGGTAACGAAGTGTTCGATCTTGTCAATGATAATAGGGGTAATCTGTGGATAGCGACTTCTAATTGTCTAAACAAATTTAATCTTGAAGATTACTCGTTTAAACATTATGGCAGCAACCCCACTTGGGACAAGGAGATTTCGGGCAACTATGTGTCAGCCTTACAATTAATTGGAGATAGACTCAGTGTTATCACGGAGAATGGACTGGACATTCTGAATATAGTTACTGATGAAGTAATTAATGTACAATTTCCATCAATAGCGACGGTCAAGTTTGTGGTTCCTTATCGTGATGAGGGTTTATTAGTGACAACTTCTACGGGGCTGTACATCTATGAATTTGAGCAAGATCAGCTCGCCTCTTTGGAAGAGTTCAATAATATAGATTATACAAAAAGCGATATTCAAGCAGCATGGATTAGTAATGAGGATTTATTTGTTTGTAACCTCAATGGAATCATAAGGTATAATCTAACAACTCATGCTAAAAAACAGTTGTATGAGACAGAATTCATGATAACCAGAGATATAAAACAATGGAAAAATAGTCTTGCGTTTTGCACGTCCAAAGGGATCATGACATATGACGTGAGCAATCAGGAATTTAAGCATGGGGCCAAACACGGCTTTCCTGAGTGGTCAGCTCTAAAATCCTTTGTAAAGTCTGATAGTGAAATCTGGTTTAGTACGATTGGAGCAGGCGTATTTAGGTATTCTGCTCATGAGCGTTTATTCAATACACTGACAATAGATAGCACACAGATTGGATTGTCCAAGGCTAACAATGTATGGCACCTAACCCATGATGATAATGAAATACTCGTGTCAGCGAATGAAAGAGTCTTCACAATTGATGAAAATAGAGAAATACAGTCGTTGTCGGAATCGCATTCCATAGACCTTCCGTCTATAAAGTTTGTACTAAATGTGAGTCGAGATGATGACGATATTTGGATATGTACATATGACGCGGGTATATATCATGTTAATTTCAGTGAGAAGCATGTGAACAATTACTCAATGAGTAATCCAGAACCGACTCGGATCGGAAGCAATACTGTCCGACATTCTTTAGTCTTTGACGATGAGGTCCTGTTTTCTACGGACAACGGTTTGTTTAGCTTGGACAGAGATTCGGACGAAATGAAGGAGATTCACTTCAATGAGAATCTTAAGAATAACTCGATTGCTAAAAATGTACTTTTTACATACAGTGATACCAGATCAAAACTCTGGATTGGCACGAAGAATGGATTGTTCGTAGAGCAAGATGATGGGAGTTATTTGTGCTTTTCAACGAGATCAGATCCTGCCCTCAGCAACAGCAGAATCAGGAATATAAATCAAGTATCGGATTCTATTTACTATATAGGGACATCTTCAGGAATAAATGTTTTTGACTATTACAATAAATCGGTAGCGTATATAGATGCGAGCAACGGTCTCAATAATGATGTGATTTATGGTCTCGAGATAGATGCTGACCTGGACATATGGGTATCTACTACCAAGGGCATCTCTATGATTGATGGTGATGGCAGAATTTCTAATTATTATCCGAATGATGGCTTTTTTGAAAAGGAGTTTACTGTTAATGCCAGTGCAAAAGATGACAATGGGAACATCTATTTTGGAGGACTGTCAGGTGTGACATATTTTGACCCTCTAAAAGCTAAGAATCTTGATGAAGTTAAGACTCCAATAATCACTAAAATCGAAATTTTACCTCAGAGAGGGGAAGAAGAATTTGTTTTAAAATACCCGCTTAGTAAATCTCATGAGTTTACACATGCTCAGAGTAATTTCATTATCAGCTTCACCAGTGTTAATTTCACCAATCCTGAGAATAATTCATTCTATTACAAATTAGACGGCTATAATGATGAGTGGATAAAAGTAGATGGAGAGCCTAAGGTTCAGTTTATGAATCTTGACGAAGGAACTTATGATTTCAAGGTGAGAACGGCTTTTAGGAACGGTGAGTTGTCAAGGAACATTTCTTCCATCAAAATAAAAATCAATCCTCCTTTTTACAATTCCTTTTTGTTTAGAATTGTAACCGGTTTATCACTACTGTTCATTGGAATATTTGTGTATCGAGCAAGAATTAAGTCTGTCGAGAATAGCAATTTAAAGCTCCAGGAGATAGTGCGAGATCAAACTAAAAAACTGAAAGTAGCCAATGATCTACGAGGTACTTTTCTCAGAGAAGTACCAGAGCCATTGGTGATCTTCAATCCGAGAAATGAGGTAACATTTTCTAATGACCAGTATAACAAGCTAAAATTTGAAAGCTTAGAGGATCCTAAAACAAACGATGATTCGGTTCAGCAACTTGACGATTATATTTTTGCAGGTGTGCTGAAGGTGTCAGAAGAAAACTTGCAGATCTATGAATCAGATTTAACCTTAAATGAAAAATTTCTCCAATTAAAGTTCAGTAGAATGATAGTTGGAGATGACGATTATGGCACATCAGTTTTATTGAAAGATGTCACTCGCATCAAAAATGCAGAAAACATATTAAAAGAAAACGAGATTCTTTTCAGGTCCTATTTTGAGAAAAGCCCAATTGGAATAGTCTATGTAATTGATCCCTATAAGCCGATATCCAACTGCAATGCAACTTTCAGCGAGATGCTTGGAATAGATAAAAGTGACGCCCTGACTAAAACGATGATGGAGTTGACATTTGAGGATGATTTGGAACAGGATACTGATAAGTTTCGCCAAGCTCTTGATAATAAGCTCGAGTATCTATTCGAACCTAATAAGAGACTCATCCGCCCAGATGGTCAGATACTGATGACCGAAACACACTTGACTTTTATATATGATAAGGACAATAATTATCAATATCTGTTTGGCCTGATACATGATGTTACGGCGCAAAGAGAAAGTCAAGAAAAGCTGATGAGAGCTAGGACAAAGTTGGTTCAATCCGAAAAATTAGCTGCCTTAGGTCAGATCACGGCAGGAGTGGCCCATGAGATCAACAACCCGGTTAACTTCGTATATAATGGCGTCAATAACTTGAAAACTCTGATTGAAGCTCTAAAGAGCGAACAATACAAAGATGTTAAGTCAATATACAAAGACATCAATGAGATGTTGACAGCAGTGGAGGATGGGGCTAACCGTACTACTGAGATCGTCAGAAGCTTAAGTTTATTTACAAGAGAAGATGTTACTAATCAAGTTAGATATAATATAGTATCAGGCCTTGAGTCTACCATTAAACTGTTGTCCAATAAGTTACATGGAATAACTGTAGAGCTTAATTATTCTTTCCGAGATTATGAAATCAACTGCTATCCTGGTCAATTAAATCAGGTATTCATGAATGTGCTGCTCAATTCTATCGAAGCCATGGACGGTAAGGGCAATATTGAAATAAACATTATTGAGCGGAGGGGCAGTGTTGATATTATTATTGCAGATACTGGTTCTGGGATTAGCCCATCTATCTCTACTAAGATCTATGAGCCGTTCTTTTCAACAAAAGGTCCTAAGAATGGCACAGGACTGGGTTTGAGCATTTCACAATCAATTATTGATAAGCATAACGGAAGTATAACATTTGAAAATAATGATCCGAAAGGAACCAAGTGTATTATAACCTTACCCACCTAATCTTGCAGTAACTCTGATATATAATCGCAGGGATTCTGAAATGTAAGAATTTAGTATAGTCATACTATTAAATTAAAAATTAATATAATATATAAAACTTTGATTAATAATGTTTTATATAATTATTAGGAGATAGCAACCTTTGGTGTCTGGTATACATTGTTTATATGGAGATCACCAAAACTTATGATTCAAAAAATTACCAAAACGTACGAGGATGTTGATGAACTAATCAGTTTCATAGATACGGGCATATTAATTATGCATAGAAAGGAGTCTGGTGATTTTTTGATGTTAAGTCAAAGTATTCAATCGTACATCGATCAACAACGATCAGAATCTAACGTCCATTTGAATTTATTTTCATTGGATTATGATCACCCTTCTTTCAAAGATGTATTTAGGCTCTACCAAATAAATAATTTACCGGCGTTGCTAGTAATTGAGCAATCAGAAGTTAAGGACGTCACTGTAGGCTCAATATCAAAATTGGAGCTGATAAATTTTGTAACGTTAAACGGGGTTAATGAAAAGGTATGACTTCATAATAGTAGGTACTGGAGCTGGAGGGGCAACGATAGCTTATGAACTTGCCAAGTCTGGAAAGCAGGTGTTGATCCTAGAACGGGGTGATTTTTTACCTCAAGAAACTGATAACTGGAATCCCAAAGCGGTATTTACAGACGGTAAGTATCGCCCTGAGGAGAAATGGTTGGATAAAGAAGACAATGAGTTTGAGCCGTTTACACACTATTGTGTGGGTGGCAATACAAAAATGTATGGTGCGGCATTACTTCGGATGCGAGAAAGTGATTTCAGTGAAGTAAAGCACTATGGAGGTGTATCCCCATCATGGCCATTGGATTATTCTGAGTTTGAACCATATTATACTAAAGCCGAAAAGCTATATCACGTACATGGGCAGAGAGGAGTGGATCCTACTGATCCTGTAGCCTCTGAAGATTATCCATATCCTCCGTTGAAATTGGAACCAAAAATGAAAGAATTGTTTGGAGCCATAAAAGACCTCGGATTAAATCCCGCTCCACTACCTATTGGCGTGAAGCTCCCGAAGGACGATAAAGTAAAAAGAGGTAAAGTGAACCTCTCATTGTTCGATGGTTATCCAGACCCTACAGAGTCAAAAGCGGATGCACATGTCATAGCGCTAAATAAGGCACTAAAGCACAAGAATGTAGTGCTGAAAACGAACCGTACAGCTATCGAATTAAGAACGAACGCAGAGGGTGATAAAGTAACCGAGGTGGTTTGTCTGTCGGCTAAGGATAACATCAAAATTTATACTGGCGACACTGTCATAGTTTCCTGTGGTGCGATTAATACTGCTGCTCTATTACTCAAGTCTACAAACGATATTTATCCTAACGGCTTGGCAAATTCATCTGGCATGGTAGGGCGGAATCTGATGATTCATAATAACGGTACCGTAGTAGCGATATCCAAGACTCTTAATGATTCGAAGTTTCAAAAGGCATTTATCATCTCTGACTTTTATCATGGCGCGAAAGATTCAGAATTGCCATTGGGATCGATTCAGTTAATGGGTAAGACAGATCCTGACACGCTCAGAAGTGAGTTAGAAGCGATCAACCCTGATAAATCCTGGGATGTAGAAGATGTGGCTAGTCATAGTATTGACTTTTTTATTACGGCAGAAGACTTACCTGACCACAATAACAGAGTAATGATCGCTGAAGACGACCAGATTAAGATCGACTATACACCTAATAATCTGGAAGCATATACCAGACTCAGAAAAAAATTGATTGGAATACTGAGTTCTATCGATTGCGAAGAGGGCTACTGTAAGGATACCGTCTATGCGGGCTTCAAATTAGGCGTCTCAGGGGTTTCGCATCAGAATGGGACTTGTCGTTTCGGAACGGACCCGACGACCTCTGTCCTTGACATTAACTGTAGGGCTCATGATGTCGACAATTTATATGTAGTTGATAGCAGTTTTTTCTGCAGCAGTTCTGCCGTAAATCCTAGCCTGACCATAATCGCTAATGCATTAAGAGTAGCAGATCATTTATTATCTAAAAATCTTTCAAAAAACTAATGAATCTTAAGAATGACAAATAATCATTTCGATATAATAATTATTGGTACTGGTGCAGGAGGAGGCACCTTGCTTCACAAACTTGCAGATTCGGGCAAGAAAATATTAGTAATAGAAAAGGGAGGTTATATCCCTAAGGAAAAACAAAATTGGGATACAGAAGAAGTATTTTTAAAAGGGCGATATAAGACTAAGGAGTCGTGGTATGACAAAAAGGGTAATGCTTTTGTGCCTGGGCAACATTATTGTGTGGGTGGCAATACCAAAGTCTTTGGGGCGGCGCTCTTTAGATTGAGAGAAGAAGATTTTGGCGAAATTAAGCACCATGATGGCGTATCTCCTGCTTGGCCAATATCTTATGATGATCTAAAGGATTACTACCAGGAGGCAGAGGAATTATATCACGTCAATGGAGAGAGGGGCACTGATCCCACTGAGCCTGCAGAATCTCGACCATATCGGCACGCTGCGCTAGAGCACGAACCTAGAATACAGAAACTATACGAAGATCTGACGGTATTTGGCTTGAATCCATTCCCGCTTCCCGTAGGATTGAGGAAATCAGACTTTACCGATGCAGAATTGGTCTTAGATAGATTCGATGGGTATCCTGACCCGACTGAGTCCAAGGCTGACGCACACGTGACGGGGGTGAAACCCAATGCTTCCAAAGAAAATATAACCATATGGACACATTGTGATGTGCAACATTTAGAAACTGAAGCCACAGGAAGCAAGGTATCCAAAGTTGTGGCTATAGTTGATGGACAAACCCGTACGGCAACAGCAGAAGTATATTGCCTATGTGCGGGAGCAATCAATAGTGCAGCGATTCTACTAAAATCCAAAAATGATAAACATCCAAATGGCTTAGCCAACGGCAGTGACCAAGTAGGACGAAATTATATGTGTCATAATAACACGGCCATGCTCGCACTATCTGTTAAGCCCAATCCTACGACATTTGGAAAGACATTTGCGATTAACGATTTCTATCATTCATCTAAGGACTTCGAATACCCACTGGGTCATGTCCAGATGTTAGGGAAGTCAGACCCTGTGATGTTTGAAGAAGAAGCACCGTCTTTTGCTCCAGGGATGACATTGAAATATCTAGCAGAACATGCCTTAGATTTTTGGTTGACCTCTGAAGACTTGCCCGATAAAGACAACAGAGTCATAATAAAAGATGGAAAGCTCCACCTTCATTATACCGAGAACAATTTAGAGGGACATCGTCGATTAGAGAAGAAGCTTAGATATGCCCTTGAGCATGCAGGCTGTAAGAGTCATCTGCTACCTAATCATATCTACCTAGGTAAGAAAATACCAGTTGCTGGAGTGGCGCATCAATGTGGCACAACGGTGATGGGCAATGATCCGAATTCATCCGTCCTCAATACCTATTGTCGCAGTCATGAAGTAGATAACCTATTTGTTGTCGATGGAGGGTTTTTTCCATCTAGCGCAGCGGTTAATCCGGCATTGACCATTATGGCAATGGCACTCCGTGTAGGAGATTATATCAATAAAGAGATTATATAAAAAGTGAAGTACCAATTAATCATAATCCTATTGCTTTTTGCGGCAGCAAGTATGTCGCAACAGGTTACTAATGTAACCCACGTGTCTTATACGGTATCAGATACAGAAAGTGCCGTGGCGTTTTTGAAAAAAAATGTCGACGCAGAAGTGAGTTATACCAAGAAGATCTCTGGCAAAGCACTACAAAGGTTGTTTGGTATAAGAGAAGATCATGATCTTTCCTTACAGCTGACATCAGTAGCTATAGGAAGTAACGAGGTAAGGTTGTTAGAGTTTGACTCAGATCTTCCTGCTCGAGTAATTCCGTTTGACTCTAAGTCTAACGATCTATGGTTTCAACACATAGCTATCGTCGTTGATGACATGCCAGCGGCCTATGAGCAAGTCCATGCTAATAAGGTAGAGCATGTAAGTACAGCGCCACAGACCTTGCCAGATTATATACCAGCGGCAGCCGGTATATCTGC
>CAZDHV010000061.1:7951-15129 GCA_964505335.1 uncultured Saprospiraceae bacterium
TATAAAATAATCTCTAACGGAATAGTGACCATGCAAGAGCTCGATTATAGTAAAAGTGTAATTGTCAGAGACCCAGATGGTCATGCTATACTCTTATATGAACTAAACTAAAAATACCTACTAATATGAAAAACTTGTTATTAAACCTATTTGCGGTGATATCTATTGCAGCTATCTCATGCACACCATCCTGTGATCAAGCCTACCCGGAAGGTATGGACTTAGACTATACGGATGACAAACAAAGATCCATGGATGGTCTTGATGTGGTTTCTTTTTACATCAGTAAAAACCCTAGTCAAGGAGTAGAAACCTTAAGCTCAACTCACAACGGAGTCAAGTTTCTATTTTCTACACCAGAAAATAAACGATTATTTGATGGCAATCCAGAGAAATATATGCCGCAAATAGGCGGGTATTGTGTAGTTGCTGCCGCTTTTGGAAAAGTAGAAGCTGTCGATAAAGAACATTATGCCGTCTATAACGGCAAGCTCTATTTTGTAACGAACGAAAAGGCCTATAACGCATGGATGAAGGACCAAGAAGGTCTCACAAATCGAGGCGAATCTATGTGGCCTTGTCTAGTTGCTAAAGAAGGAAGAGAAATTTAAAAATCATATTAATAATCAAAGTCATGAAGCATTTAAAAATCACTATTACACTGTTATTATTAAGTTCTTTTTGTTTTGCTCAGAATCTCGTAAATGTAGATTCGAGAGGAGTCATGTTAGATGGGTATGATGTCGTAGAGCTATGTAAAAAGAATGAAGCTCCAGGTTCTTACAAGCATACAGCTGAGTATCAGGGAGCAACTTATCAGTTTACTTCTGAGTCAAACAGAAGAATGTTTGAAGCGAATCCAGCAAAGTATGCACCGCAATATGGTGGGCACTGTGCAGTATCGACATCCATGGGCAAGTTAGAGCCAGGACACATCAGTACATGGTCTATCCACAATGATAAACTATATGTGCAACGCAACGCAAAAGCTGTAGGAATGTGGGAGAGCAAAGGGGCACAAATGTTTATACCGAACGCAGATAAAAACTGGCCTGATCTCCATAAAGCATATGGATCAAGTCTTACTAATGCACACTTGCAAGATGGTCGTCTGACATTTGAAGCAGCTGAAGAACTAGGCAAACGTGCCCTACAATATCTCAGAGATAACAAAGCTCCAGGTGGCGCTATTGCGATAGTTGATGAAGCAGGAATGCCGATCTACGTGATCCGAGAAACTGGGACATTTAGATCGTCTTCAGATGTATCGATAGGAAAGGCAAGGTCTGCAGCACTTTTTGGATTTCCTACCAAAAAATTAGAAGATGGTATCTACGGTGGGAGAAACTCCCTGATCACAGCTGGCTATAACATGATGAGAGGAGGCCTGCCTATCATGGTCAATGGCAAAGTTGTCGGGGGCATCGGCGTAAGTGGTGCGGCATCGGCTGATCAAGATGTAGAAATATCTGAAGCCGCACTAGGCTTGAGATAATAAACAAAAACTAAGTCCCTTTAACTCGTCAATCAAGAGCAATCTCGATCGATAAGTTGGAGGGCACCAAATAAAGTAGAAATGAAAGTATTCCAACTCATTTTCTTATTTCTTTTTTCGACGATAGTCTTAGCACAAGAAAGTAGAGAACTCGTTGCAGATAATCCCGATGCGGTTGTCGATCTGAGAACCCATGATGGCATCCAACTATTAAGCACCGAATGGAGGTATTCGGATGCGGATATTGTTGATGATAGATTTGGAGCACCCGGCCCTTCGGGCGATGATCCACTACCGCTTTATCCTACTGGTCCTAAGCAAGCGACGTGGAACATAGAACCCAAAGCTGGCGGTGCTGACTACGATGATAGCAGCTGGGAAGTATTAGATCCGACGTCACTCGAGGAGCGGAGATGTCCAGGCAGACTTTGCTTCAACTGGTATCGTATGGATATTACCATTCCTGCTACAATAGATGGCTTTGATCCGACAGGATCTACAGTCGTGTTTGAGATCGTTATCGACGATTATTCAGAAATATGGGTCAATGGTGAGCTTCCAAAAACCTTTGGACAGTCGGGTAATGGTATGGTGAAGGGCTTCAACGCTCGGAATCGTATATTCCTTACCGACAATGCTCAACCTGGAGATCAATTCCAGATAGCAGTATTTGGGATCAATGGCCCTCTGGCGGATATTCCCGATAACTATATCTGGATCAGATCGGCAACACTGGACTTCCACAAAGAATATGACGTCAATCCAAAATGGAAAGACTTAGGTCATATCGTTAAGTTTCAACCAGAACTGGATGAACTGATCAGTCCAAATACCAAGATAGAACAGATCGCAGACGGATTCCAGTTTACAGAAGGTCCGGTTTGGCACCCAGGAGGTTACTTGCTATTCAGTGATCCTAATGCGAATGTGATCTACAAGTACTCTCCTCTGACAAAAAATGTCGAAGTGTTTATCACTAAGTCTGGGTATTCGGGTACGGATATCGGGGAGATACATCAACCGGGTTCTAATGGCTTAACGCTTGACCATAATGGGCGACTATATGTATGCCAGCATGGTAACAGACAAGTAATTAAGCACGAAAGGAAAGGCCCTGTGACAGTTATTGCTTCTCATTATAATGGTCAACGGCTTAACAGTCCGAACGATCTCGTCTTTAAGTCTGACGGAACTTTATATTTTACAGATCCACCATATGGTCTGAAAAAAGCTTACGAAGACGCTGCAAAAGAAACACCTCATCAAGGGGTATATCGAGTAGTTAATAATGAGGTCGAGCTTCTATCTAAGGAGGTGGGTGGTCCCAATGGTATCGCATTCTCACCAGATGAGAAATATCTGTATGTGACCAATTGGGATATACGGGATGTGATGAACTCTAAGATCGTTTATCGATTTCCAGTTATGACCAATGGTACTTTAGGAAAAGCAGAAGTATTCTATGATATGATACAAACTGACGAATCCGAAGCACTAGATGGCATCAAAGTTGACCATGAGGGTAATGTGTATGTCTCTGCACCAGGAGGTGTTTGGATTATATCGCCTGATGGCACTCTATTAGGAAAAGTTATAGGCCCTGAGAGACCTGCTAATATGGCATGGGGTGATTCAGATGGCAAGACATTATATCTAACAGCACACTCTGGACTTTATAAAATCAAAACAAAAATAGGTGGCAAAATGCCAGGTATTAGCAAATGATAAAATAGTATATGTATCAAAAACCTAATGAAAGATTATTTGGGCAAACGGCAATCGTTACTGGTGCTAGCTCAGGAATAGGAGCGGCCACTGCGAAAGCGCTTGCCAGAGATGGTGCCAATGTGGTCATTAACTATATCTCTAAACCGGACGTTGCAGAACAGATGGCACATGAGATTAACAACGACGCCCACTGTGGAGATGCGATCGCTGTTAAGGCAGACGTCAGCAAAGAAGATCAGGTTATCAATATGTTTAAACAAACAGTTGATAAGTTTGGCACCGTTGATATATGTGTGGCCAATGCAGGATTGCAGAGAGATTACGCCTTGCATGAGATGCCACTTAAGGAGTGGCAAAAGGTTATAGATGTAAATCTGACAGGCCAATTTTTATGTGCCAGAGAGGCCATAAAAGAATTTATGAGGAGAGGGAGAAGGCCTGAGGTGTCTAAAGCATTGGGTAAAATAATTCACATGAGCTCTGTTCATGAAGTCATTCCATGGGCAGGTCATGCTAACTATGCAGCATCTAAAGGCGCAATAGTCATGTTGATGCAGACGATCGCACAAGAATATGCCCCAATTGGTGTAAGAGCAAATAGTATTGCACCAGGGGCTATCAAGACTCCAATTAATACGGATGCCTGGGAAACTCCAGAAGCGCTCAAAGAGCTTAACAAACTGATACCGTATAAGCGTATAGGAGAGCCATCAGATATCGGTGCGGCAGCAGTGTGGTTATGTTCAGATGAGTCAGATTATGTGAATGGCACAACTCTATTTGTGGATGGAGCAATGACTTGCTACCCAGGATTTACGACTAACGGTTGATCACATTTTTTTAAAATCAAATCATGACGAAAAAAACTAAAAGTGATAAGACTAAGAAGGCTCTGAAAGTCAAAGCCAAAAAGTCGAAAAAAGGAGCAGTTGCGGCTAAAAAGAAATCTGCTGCAGCAAAGAAGAAAGTAAAGAATACCAAAAAGAAGAGTGCGCCAAAAAAGAAAACACCAAAGAAAAAGGTGAATAAAAGCGCAAAGAAGAAATCTGTAAAGAAAAAGCTGTCCAAAAAGAAAAAATAGCTGACAAAAGAAGGTTAATGGCGACAAAAGAAGACATCAGGTTAAGTGATAACTATTCTGGAAAAAAGAAATGGTTAGAGTGGGGTCCATACCTCAGTGAGAGACAATGGGGTACGGTCAGAGAAGACTATAGTCCAAATGGTTCTGCTTGGGATTATTTTCCCCATGACCACGCCAGATCGCGGGTCTATAGGTGGGGTGAGGATGGTATAGCGGGGATCTCAGATCGTCACTGTGCGATATGCTTTGCTATTACGCTGTGGAACGGTAATGATGATATTCTCAAGGAGAGGATATTTGGATTGACGGGACCAGAGGGCAATCATGGCGAAGATGTCAAGGAGCTATACTACTATCTGGATAGTACGCCTACTCATTCATATATGAAGCATTTGTACAAATATCCGCACAAGGCTTTTCCGTATGGTGATCTCGTGCGAACAAATGCAGAAAGAGGAATTGACGAGTTAGAGTATGAAATATTAGATACAGACCTCTTCAAGGACAACGATTACTTTGATGTGTATACAGAGTATGCTAAAGAAGATGAAGAAGATATACTCATCAAAATTACGATTGCCAATAGAGCTGACCATGACGAGAAGGTTTGGTTGATGCCCACGGTCTGGATGAGAAACTTATGGTCTTTTAACCAGATGGAAGGCTATCACGGGATCGTCAAAGAGCAAGAGGAAAAGGATTACGGTTCGGTAAAAATTACCCATCCCAAATTGGGAGATTATCATTTGTATTTCGAAAAACCAAAGGAGTGGTTATTCACCAATAATGAGACCAACGCAGAAAAGATCTTTGGCTTAAAGAATAACAGCCCTTATGTCAAGGATTTATTCCATGATGCGGTGATCAACTCTGATTTTGAAGCGACAAGAGCCACATCAGAAGGAACGAAGTTTGCCCCTATGTTTTGTCACAAGGTCAAGGCAAAAAAAGAGGTAGTCTTTAAATTAAGATTGTCTAAAAAAGCGCATAAATCTAATCCACTAAAGAAGAGCTTTGAAAAGTCATTTGCAACTAGATTAAAGGAAGCGGATGAATACTTCGCCAAGTTTATAAAATGTAAAGATGATGACTTAGAGAATATCCAGCGGCAGGCATTTGCTGGAATGATGTGGTCTAAGCAGTACTACAACATTGATATGGAATCTTGGATGAAAGGTGATCCTGGTCATCCATCGCCACCCTCAGAAAGATTAGGCGGGCGCAATCATGAGTGGATGACACTTAATAATGAGGACATTATATCCATGCCGGATAAGTGGGAGTATCCTTGGTATGCAGCATGGGACCTTGCTTTTCACTGCGTCCCTATTGCTATGATGGATGCAGAGTTCGCTAAGGAACAGATGATCCTCATGACGAGAGAATGGTATATGGCTCCCAATGGGCAGATCCCTGCCTATGAGTGGGCCTTTTCCGATGTCAATCCACCTGTTCAAGCTTGGGCGACCTTTGAAATTTATAAAATTGACAAGGAGCAAAATGGCAAAGGAGATATTGCTTTTCTCAAGCGAATGCAGAATAAGCTCGCTCTAAATTTTACATGGTGGGTGAATAGAAAAGATAGAAGTGGCAATAATGTCTTCGAGGGCGGTTTCTTAGGATTGGATAATATCGGTGTATTTGACAGAAGTAGTGAGATCCCTGGCAATGGATACCTGGAGCAAGCGGATGGTACTGCTTGGATGGCATTGTTCTCCCTCAACTTACTGCAGATATCTCTTGAAATCGCCAAACATGATAAGGCCTATGAAGATATGGCTACCAAGTATTTTGAGCACTTCATATATATCACTGAGTCGCTCAACAAGATAGGCACCGAGTGGACGGGGAGTTGGGATGAGCAAGATGGATTCTTTTACGACATTCTTGTGCTTCCTAATAGCACATTTATACCTATCAAAGTGCGGTCTCTTGTAGGTCTTATGACACTCAACGCAGTCTTGCATATCGATGCAGAAACGCTGGAAGCCTTACCTAATTTTTACAATGGAGTGAAGTGGTTTAGAAACTACCGACGCAAGCATGGAAAATACTTAGCCATCGAGGATTTAGATGATAAAGATGATCTGATATTGTCGCTTGTCCCTAAAGCTCGGATGATAAAATTACTCCACGCCTTGCTAGACGACAAAGAGTTTTTTAGTCCATATGGTATCAGGGGCCTATCAAAGGTCCACGAAAATCCGTATTCCATCATGATTGATGGGAAACTATTTTCTGTGAAATATGCGCCTGCTGAATCCGAAATTAGTCTCTTCGGAGGAAATTCTAATTGGAGAGGGCCGATTTGGATGCCTATGAATTTCCTATTTGTACAGGCCTTGCAAGAGTATCATAAGTATTACGGAGATGAATTACAAGTTGAATTTCCAGTAGGATCAGGCAAGAAATTAAGTCTTGATGAGATCAGCAGAAAGATCAGCCAAAATCTTGTGAGCATATTCCAAAAGGATAAGAATGGAGACCGACCTGTTCATGCATTGCACCAAGAGGTCTATAAGGATAAACACTTTAATGACTTGATTTTATTCTACGAATATTTTCATGGGGATAATGGCAGAGGAGTAGGAGCTACACATCAGACGGGATGGACCGGAGTTGTGGCGCAGATGATACACGAAAGCTGTTGGTATATGAATAAAAAGAAAAAATGAAAATAGCAGGTAATATATCGGAGCTGTTGAACCAAGAATTTCTGATCACTAACGGGATCGGCGGTTACTGTTCTGCGAGTATTAGTTTTGCTAATACGCGAAAATACCATGGCATACTCGTGTCATCAGATAATCCGCCAACTGAAAGAAATATACTCGTCCACAAAGTAGAAGAGAGAATAAAATGTGGGGGCAGCTA
>CAZDHV010000062.1:0-14885 GCA_964505335.1 uncultured Saprospiraceae bacterium
ACAGTGGAGATTCTACAAATGATCTACGAAAGGGAATTAATTTCCCAACTTTTAGGGATTCCATGCAATTTTTGTGTCTCTTATATTTGAACTAAGTTTATTACAATGGTAATTAAACATTATTTGAAATAGACTCTTTGCTACATTGGTGTGGTGATATAGCAACCAAATGTTAATGTTGTACGTAATCTTATTACTTGGCTTGATATTTGAAATTATCGCAGAGAGTGCTATCATTGAGGTATATAATGCATGTGATAAGACCTTAGATTGTATTGTCACAATGCAAAAAGCGATAAGATAGTATTGAGGACGTCAAAATCCCCAAAAATAGTGATGGTCTATGTCGTTAGATACAAGTATCTTTACGGTCGGACACGAAGGTGAATCGATCAACTAAATATTGAAGCAAATAATTATTAACTTTTTTAGGAAGTAGGAAGTAGCAGGAGACGATTGGAGTCTCTGTCGTTGGGCCTAGTCTCGCATCTTCTTCTCCTACTTTCAACTTTTTCTAAAGAACCATATATTCTGGTCCAGGCATTCTGGCTCTGATTTGTTGATTCTTTGAAAAAATGAATTTTTAAAAAATTACAAATGAAAAATTTTATTCTTTTATTAGGAATGATGCTATTCGCTGGAATGGCGATGGGGCAGTTGAAAGTAGTTTCTACCGGATCAACTTGTTTAGGGTGTGATGTAGCACCTGCAAAATTAACAGTCCAGTCTTTGGGTAATGCTACGAGAGTTGCTCAATTCAATGGAGCTGATGGAACGGAAATCATTAGATTGAACCAGCAAAGTAATGGCGGTGGTTTATTTCAATTTAATAATAGTACAGGGGATGCAAGAGTGCTTTTAAATCCCCAAGGTAGATCTTATTTTGGTGGTGGCCGATTGGCAGTTGGTACTACTAGTAATCTACCTGCAACTTTTGGAGTTGAAGGGACTGCGTTGCGTAATGATGGACAGGATACTTGGGATATACCATCTGATAAAAGATTGAAAAGAAATATCAAATCATTTGGTGGAGGATTAGATATTATCAGTGGGATCAAGCCAGTTAGTTATGAGTATAACGGTAGAGCCGGAACAATGGATGGAGAAGCACGAATTGGTGTATTAGCCCAAGATTTACAAGAAGTTGCTCCTTTTATGGTTAATGAAGTGACTTTTGTTGATTCAGAAATATCTGAATTCGGAGAAGAATCATTTAAGAATCAAGAAGAAATTCTGACTATTAATGCGTCTTCGCTCAAGTGGATACTGGTAAATGCCATTAATGAGCAACAGGCTATGATCGCAGATCTTCAGGATCAGATCGCTGAATTACAATCAACTATAGGATCAACAGATATTGATGCTGTAGACAATGTTGACTTAACAGATGCGGCACAAAGCACATTAGGACAGAATTCACCTAATCCATACAATGAAGGAACTGTGATTTCTTACTCTGTTGCTGATAACGCTTCTTCTGCTAAGATGAATTTTTACAACTTAACTGGACAGTTAATCAAGTCTGTAACTTTGCAGAATGGTGCTGGAAAAGTTAATGTATCTGCTGATGAGTTACCATCAGGTACGTACACTTACTCTTTAGAGGTAGATGGTGCATTAATCAGCAACAAGAAGATGGTTAAAATGAGATAATAATCATTTACAAGTCAATCATATAAGAACCTAACCTGCAATTAAGGTGGTTCTGTTTAAATAGAAAACGAGTAGAGAATAAATATTTTCTACTCGTTTTTTTTTGTTCACAATAAATAATACATGCCACTCGTGCACTATTATGATTGTTTTGGACCCATGTGATTTCTGAGGGAGGTTAGCTCGATCCAGTTTGATTCCCGTAAATTATGTGCCTTCTGACTTTCCACTCATATTTTAATTGTTGTACGATACATACCTAAGGCGGCGGGTATCTCAACTCTTCATAAAACAGCCATCCTCATATAAGACGGAGATGATTTAATAATACTTTTTGGATAAAACTCAAGACGAGGGACATTCTATATTGCACTTTTACATACCTTGAGATTTATTAGCAGAGCGATGCAAGATCACAAATATATTTTTGTTCTAAGCCCACCATTTTCTGGATCTACGCTGATTACTACTATTATTGAAGGATCTGATGAGGTATCAGTCAATAATATGGAAGGAAACAAGGAGGGACAGTTTCTCCCCGAGGTTAAAGATCACATGAGAAAGAATGCTTGGGATGAATACAAAGAACTGAAGTGGGACTGGATTCACGAGGTGTGGCACAATCATTGGGATTTAAGCAAGCCGTTTTTGTTAGAGAAAAGCCCACCCAATATTTGTAGAGCGGAGAAAATCCAAAATATTTTTAAGCCATCTTCTTTTCTGGTAACAATCAGAAACCCCTATGCATTTGTAGAAGGTAAAGTTAGAAGGGACATGCGAGCACGTGGCAAGGCTTCAACAGAAGATTCAATTATTTTTTGGTTAAAGTGCGCAAAATGGCAACAGAAGAATAGGAATAGCTTGGATAATGTGTTCTTTTATCGATACGAAGACCTATGTCATGATCCACGAAAGTTGTTGGGAGAAATGGCCGATTTTATTTTCCAAGATAATCGACCAGTTAATAGGTTTAAGTTAGGCGCTAAGAACCCCTTCAAAGTCAAAACGAGAAAAATAGTAAATTCGAACCGAGAAAAGATCAAAAAACTGTCTAAAAAACAGGTCGAAATAATTAGTGACCATCTTAGTTCGCAAAAAGAACTATTGCAAAAATTTGATTATGAAATTATATAAGAATTATTACATCGCTATACTTATCAGTATGTGCCTGATGTTGTCTTGTGGTAAATCCAAGCCTCAAAATGCTAATTCTGATAAGGCTCCTAAAACAGAAATTGCTTCTACTAAAGTGAAAAAGAAGAAGAAGACGCTGAAGCCTGAAGAGATTGAGCGAATTTACAAGAGAAAAATTCGGAGACTTAAGAAATCAGATGACTATACAGATGAAAAGCTAAATGAGCTCAAAAAACAGCGGCGAAAGGCACTTATAGATTCTCTTGGCCCTAAGAAGTATAAGCAGTATTTAGAATCTAAAAAGTAAATATCGCCAACGATGACAAGGAGTATTGCTGGTCATCAATGATGTCTGGAAACATTCAGGAAGACTTAGTGGAGAATAATGGTATGATAGAATTTCAGATAAGAATTTAAACTCGAATAAATATTATTGATGAAAGTAGTGATACTTGCAGGAGGTTTTGGGACTCGATTGTCGGAAGAAACCAGTTTGAGACCTAAACCAATGGTAGAGATTGGAGGCAAACCGATTTTATGGCATATCATGAAGACTTATAGTCACTATGGATATGATGAGTTCATAATATGCTTGGGATATAAAGGCTATTATATTAAGGAATACTTTAATAATTATTTCTTACACCAGAGCGATGTCACAATTGATCTTGTAAACAATTCTACGCAGATACACAAGACTTATTCAGACCCTTGGAAGGTGACACTGATAGATACTGGTCTCAATACCATGACGGGAGGGAGAATAAAAAGAATCAAGGATTATGTTGATGATACTTTTTTACTGACCTATGGTGATGGTGTAGGGAATGTAAATATTAAGGAGTCTATAGACTTTCACATTAATGGCTCTCAGCTCGTGACTGTAACGAGTGTCCAACCTAAGGGTAGATTTGGTAATCTTGATATTGATTCAGCAGGAAACGTGAAGTCATTCCTGGAGAAACCTCAGGATTCTAATAATTGGATTAATGCGGGTTTTTTTGTTTGTGATAAGCAATCCATAGATTATATCGATGGAGATGATACCAGTTGGGAAAAGGAGCCATTAGAATTAATTGCAAAAGCAGGTCAATTGAATGCCTTTAAGCACTATGGTTTTTGGAAACCGATGGATACCTTGCGAGATAATAAAGATTTGAATAATTTATGGGCAGCTGGCAATGCTCCATGGAAGATTTGGAAATAGTCTATGAAGATTGGAGAGTTTTATTCTGGTAAGAAGGTATTAATTACTGGTCATACAGGATTTAAAGGTGCATGGTTGTCAATTCTATTGAACGAATTAGGTGCGGACATCTATGGGTTATCTCTACCTGCATTGCCCAAGGCCTTATTCACTGAGGCCAACATCGAAAGCAAAGTCACCTCCTATAAGGGAGATATTCGTGATCCAGAGGTGGTAGTAAATGTCATAAAGGAGGTAAAACCTGATGTTATATTTCATCTGGCTGCTCAGGCACTCGTGAGAGATTCGTATGAGGATCCACTTAATACCTATCAAGTGAATGTCATCGGAACTCTGAATATTCTCGAAGCAGTTAGGAAACACATGTCTTCGTGTCAATTGGCATTGATTACTACTGATAAAGTCTACAACAACCTGGAGTGGCATTATCCCTATAGAGAGTGTGATGAATTGGGTGGGCATGATCCCTACAGTAGTTCTAAATCATGTATGGAATTGCTTATTTCTTCCTACTATAAGAGCTACTTTGAAGCAAACAATCAGTTTAAATTGTTGGCCCTAAGAGCGGGAAATGTTATTGGAGGTGGTGACTGGGCGAAAGATAGATTGGTTCCTGATATAATTAGGGCTGTTAGAAATGGAGTTTCTGTTAAATTAAGAAACCCTAATGCTACAAGACCATGGCAACATGTATTGGATCCTTTATATGGCTATATGACGGCTATAGTGATTCAAGGACGTGGGAAGCTATCTGCATTTGAAACATTTAATTTTGGTCCTGAGAAAACCGATGGGTTAACTGTGGAAGATTTTACCAAAGCCGCAATACAGATTTTTGAGAAAGGCTCATATGACATCGATTCCGATAGTCACCCACATGAGGCTAAAATGTTAAGATTAGATATTAGTAAGGCAAAAGATCTCCTGAAATGGCGTCCACAATATGATGAACAAAAGTCAATAGAACATACAATTAGATGGTATAAAGAAACCGAAACAGGTCGAATGGCTTATGACATGTGTATTGATCAAGTTCATGCTTTTCTAAAGAATATTTCTTGAGTATTCTACTTACAGGACATACTGGATTTTTGGGCGGGCAGGTTTATACTAGGCTTATCTCTGCAGGGTTGGAGGTAATAACTATCGACCGTAAATGGGACACAACCAAGATAGTTGACTTAATTGAGTCTCACAATGAACGCATTGATTGCGTTATACATGCAGCCACAGTGTATGACAGAGGAGAATTTGAGATTGCTAACCTTCTTAATTGTAACCTTCGGTTGCCTTTATATTTATTAGAATTATGTAATAAATACAAAATCCAAAAGTTCATAAATTTCTCGAGCTTCACACAGTACTATAAAAACTATCAGTTTCTGCCATTGTATCATAAAACTAAAAATGATATATCGGAATGGATGAGGACATATGCAACTGCTCATAGTGATACTCAGTATTATGATTTAGTACTCTATCATTTATACGGACCTCATGATTCAGACAAAAAATTTATCCCTTGGATTGCCAATGCTTTAGGGTCGGGTGATCGAGAGCCAATCGCCTTAACTGGAGGAGAGCAAGAAAGAGATTTCATACATGTAGATGATGTCGTTAATCTGATATTAATACTGTTGAAAAAGGATATTCAAATCAAAGGATATAGCAAAATATTAGTAAAAAGTGGAGAAGTTTCTACAATCAGATCTTTGGTAGAGAAGCTGGCAGAGCTCAGCGGTTCTAAACGCCGGTGTGAGTTTGGTGCATTACCATACAGGCAGGGCGAGCAGTTTCAATTAATTGATAACCAAGACGACGTAGTTGATATCTTTAAATATTGGAAGGCAACAACTTCACTAGAAAGTGGGTTATTGTCAATAATAAAGAGCCTATGAAAACGCCCGAGCCGGAGCGCATATTATTAGAGTCAAAAAAAGGAGTGTACTTTCCAGTGCCTAAAGTGGCCTGCAGTAGTATTAAGTCTGCAATCTGCAAGGAGTTAGATATTGATTATGGCAACAACGTGCATAAAGCTGTGCCGAAGATATTTGATTATAAATCGGAGGACTACAGAGATTATTTCAAGTTTGCTTTTGTGCGAAATCCGTATCACAGGTTAGTCTCCTGTTATAAGAGTAAGATCGCTAAAACTAAGAAGAATACGCCTACCATCATTGATGGGGTCATGCGTGGAATGGCCTTAAGGCATCCTGGGATGTTTTATGGGGGAATGCCTTTCGATGCTTTCTTAGAATCAGTCGTAGAAATAGATGATAAGGTGGCTGATGATCACTTCAAATCACAGCATACTTTTTTATACGCTGAAGATAATCATACCCTACTTGTGAATTTTGTCGGCAAGTTTGAAACAATCAATGAAGACTATGCGTATATAGCTGAAACGTTGCAGTTATCTCAGGCAAGTTTAGGGCACTTCGGAAACTCTACAAAAAAGAATAAAGACATAAGGGATTTTTATACAAACGAAATGATCATAGAAGTGAACCAAAGATTTAGCAAGGACTTTGATCTTTTTGGGTACGATTTTTGGTAGCTATACTATAAGCTATCGATAAACAAAAACACCAATATTAAAATATGCCCAATAACACCAATGTGAAGAGACCTATTACCTTAATCGGAAATGGGCGATCGGGAACCTCCCTTGTATCCAATATAATAGGTTCTCATCCTGACTGTGTTTATGTTGGCGAGACCGCTAATTTGATCCATAGTGTCTATAAGTCAATGGTAAGTAGCCTACCTCAATCGCGTTATGACGAGGTTCCCGAGGTCGTACGGGATAATTTTATAAAACTATATCCTTCAGCACAAAAGGAATGGTTTCATAAACCTATAGGTATACCGATAGTTAAATCATTTTGGAAGAATGATGATCAGTTTATAGAATGGTATTGGAAAGTTATAGATCGAATATTTCCTGGTGCTATATATTTTTCTGTATTACGCAATCCTATTGATGTGATTGAATCGAGTCATAAATGGTGGGATCGGCCATATAAATCAATAATTAAAAGCAATCATCTATTATATAAAATTCTCACTCATGAGGATTCAAGGGTTTCTTTTGCATTTAGATATGAGGATATTATTAATCCAGACTTATCTAAGGATATCGTTACAGATCTTCTGGAGCGAATCGGACTCGACTATAACGAGAAATCTCTAAGTGCATTAGGAACTAAATATGTAGCACGGGGTAAAAACCAGAGGTCAGATACTTATATTGACGAAATCAAAGAGCTCTTAACAGACAATTTCTATGAATCATTCACAGCTGTTGAGAAAAAGTTCGGACTCAGCTATAATCTATAGGGTTAGACAAAATTGGTGAACCCATTAATACTGCTTACTAAACATTCATTAGCATTTGTTGCCTGAAGAAGAGATTGAGCCTCTTTCCTCCTGACGAAGTGACATGTATTGGGAACTATTTTATGTATAAGGCCAGCTTTGATCGTAGTAATATTAAACGACCAGTCCTCATACCCATATCCTTCTTTTATTTTATTTCGTTTATAGGGGAATTTCTCATACACTGTCTTGTGAGCAAAAGATAATGCGGTCCAATAATTGTAAAAATTGAGATAGTCAATATCAAAACTTGGATCTTCCATGTCTATATGGTAGTATAAGTGATAGTCCGATTCAAATATCACATTTACTTCAGGATGCCAAACTACCTTATCTTTTGATGGGTGCTGATTTGCGTTTTGAAATGCAAATAAGAGCCAATACTCAGAGAATAGATCATCACCATCTATAAATGAGATAAATTCGCCCTTTGCTATAGAAACGCCAAAATTTCTACTTGCTCCAAGATCTTTTTTATCGCAAATGTGACTGCTAATATTTAAGTGTTTTTTACTAAAATGTGTTGCGAGTGCTACTGTTTCTGAGTTAGGATTATCTAGTATTAGTAGGATTTCAGTAGTAAATTCATCATTCGACTTCAAATATTGATCCGCATGAATGACGCTTAAAATTGTAGCGTTTGCTAGTCTGCCTTCGTTATGAAGATTTATAATGATGCTTAAATTCATAAAATTTCAAGTTCAAATAATCTCTTTTGATAAGTCTTTATTGAAAAGTTTGCACTAAGCATGTTCTCAGCATTTGAGAGTTTGTCGACAAGTTTATTCGGATTTTCAACTAACTCCCTTATTGCCGTAACATAGTCGTCAGCTGAGTTGGAGTTACTAATCAGCCAACCATTGTTACTATTTACTATTTCATGAATTCCTCCTAAGTCAGGAGCTATTATAGGTAGACCAATTCGCATCATGTCGATAAGCATAGTCGGAATACCGTCCCATTTACTGGTGTGGATAAAACAAATGGCGTCATGGTAATCAATATCATCCAAGGAATTAAATTCACCTCTAAGTATGATATTAGTAGGCAAGCTCTCGCCAGAATTTAAATACTCATATAAATCCCCTTTACCATATATATGAAAGTCTATAGATTCTATATCTTTTGCAATATCTATAAGTATCCTCGGGTTTTTTTGAGGAGCAATTCTACTGCACCAGATTGCTTTTTTTCTCTGTTCTGTAGCGAGATTTGCCTGTATCTCTTTTGCCTCGACTCTATTGAGTCCTTCAGTAGAATGCTGATACAAACAAGAAAATTTGTTTTGTAAGTCCATCTCATAAAAACCAAAGTCATTGATGATTTCGGTAATAAATGATTCATTGTCAACCAAGACTGCGTGTAAGTATTCAATAGTATCTCTAAGGTATTCTACAGCATATCCACATTTTCTAAGATTAAAATCATAATCATAGCAAAAAAGGGTTGCTACGAGTTTGGTTTCTGTTCTTAATGCCTTGCCAAATCGTTTAATCACATTCCAGCATACTTTGGAATTAGTGTTGATTACTAATTCTGGTCTGACTTGTCTAATCAGATGAGTTAATACTTTTTCTCTTGAAGGCAAATCGCAATGTGGGGCCAGCGCTTCAAAGTTTATGATTTGTAAATTGTCGTGCACAGGCACTCTTTCTGATATTTCAACATTGGCCTTGTCCGTAAACACTAATATTACTCTATGACCACCCAGAAGTATCTGGTTCATTATTTTAAGGGCATATAGCTCTGCGCCTCCATGCCTCATCGTCGATAGGCAGATTATAAACTTCGTTTCTGGTTGAACCCCTCTTTTTTGTATTCTTTTCCATAGTTCGACATCATACTTAAACGTCTCTGATAACACTATAGAATTGAACGAATCAATTGACTTGTGTGCAGGTAGAATCCTAGGTTCGATTTCTAAAGCCGAAAGTAGTTGAGCTTCTAGTTCATTAGAGAAATATATTGACCTAATTCGTTTTTCTGCCTCTCCAAACAGTACGAAGTGAAGCAATGGCTGAATATGACCTTTTAGCTTATTAGTTTTAATGTATTTTTCAGGATCAAATCTTTTCGAGGTGATGACATTCTTGTTGTCATCAATATGTTCAAAGTAATGTTGCAAGGGTAATTGGTCATTTATATTGATACCCTTATTTTTTACATATTCAGCACCATTGAAATATCTGTGAGTTCTAATTTTCCGATATTGACTATCCGTACAGTATTTTTTCAATAGGTCATCAGTAGAATTCTTGAAATATTGCTGCCTCACAAAACTGACATTAAAAAGTGCATTAGGGTTCCTTCCCTCCTTATAACCATACTCTAAATAATGACTCGAAGGAATAAATTTTGAATTCAGAATGTCAGGATACGTTTTATAATAATAATCTGTGTTAAAAAGCATGTGAGGGTTACGTCTCTCTGAATACCCATGATTATGGTAATGGATAAGTGGATTGAGTCCAGCTTCTTTAATATCGTAGTATGTGTCAAGATAATATGAAGTGGAGAATAAGTAATGAGGATCATATCCTTCTTTCCAACCTTGTTCACAATAATGCTCAATTCCCTCTATCGGACTCAATATTTCATCATGTTGAGCCAGATAGTGCTCATGATCATAATGAGGTGATAAGTTTGCGATTTGGTTTTCTTCAATAAACTCGATCAACTGTTCCGGAGTGAAATTGCTTATATCAGTACTAATGGAGTTGTTCCGATAGATGTAATGTTTGTCAAGAAGCACTGTATATGGAGAGGTGTCTATTTCGTCAGTTGACACCTCAATTCTATCTATTTTGATGGTATTGACGTCAGTAACATGATCAAATTCATCTTCATTGAAAGATTTTTTTTCAATATCTAGAAACCCTTCAATATTCCTGAGAATATCTTCCTTACGTTCAGAACGTAGAGCACTAATAAATTTTCTTATATTTTCTGCATTAAGCTTCTTTAGAAATTGAACAGGATTTTTGAGTATTATTTTGAGTAATTGAAGTCTCATGAATTCTATAGTCCCTTATATACTGGTTGATTAAGTTTGTTAAATTAAAAGATGATTTCTTTTGGTATTGAATAATTTTGGCTTTGACCAATTAATCCTCCTAGAGGCAGGAGGTAGCTGTCTACAGCACACAGCGCTAATATCAGGAAAATTTATGTCTTTGAACCTCAGATTGACCGGTGAGATTTTCATAATATTATAGCACCCGTCAGATTTCTATAGCATGTAAATCTGCCGCACTGAGGAATGAGTCGAAGATAAACATAGCTTTCTGTGGTAATTAATAACAATTACTACCGATAATGACTTGACCAATCATTTTTTGCACATAGTGCTATTCGTCCAAACGCCGTGATTGGCAAGCGAAATAAGTGTGCTTTTAGCTTATCAACTCTCTTGAAGAAGTAATAGGTAAACTCTCCAATACAATTTATATACGGGTTAGGAGTAATTAGTTTTCAGGCCCAAATAGTCTCAGACCGCTTAAAACACGAATATTGAGTGAGTACGATTCCTTTTTTTGTCAGAGATCTTTCTGATTGGTGATTGCGAATTAATAATTAGAGATTTTCTAAAAAACTATATCTGTTCTTAGCTAAAAACACCCATCCTATAATTGCTATCACAAGCGCATAGATCAGATTAATCCAAAATATGTGAACATTCAACGGGGTGTCATAAAGTGCCACATGTCTTATGTTCTCAAACATCCCGATAAAGGGGTTGATATAATAAAAGGCTGGCCATATATCCAGCACGGCACTCGCCTTGAAGAATACCCCACTGGTCCATAGTCCGAATAACAAAGCAACCACTATTAGGTGCTTGATATCATTGAAGTAAGTATAGATCGTACCTGCGATCATCGACAAGCCTGCAGTCAGGAGCACTATGTTAAAGATCAGGGGGATCAATAGCAATACAGCGAATGACCATTTGGCCCCCATGATAGAAGCCACTAAGAAGTAGGCAGATAGATTAAATAGTAATCCCAACAGATTAGAGATAAGCATAGCGTAGTACAAGTCAAAAACATTGATCTGGATGCTCTGCAGCAACGACTTATTTTTTCGGATCAGTTGAAGACTCTTCCTCAGGCATTCACCAAAAAATTTCCAAAAAATTATGGCAGAGAATAGGAAGAGAGCAAAATTGTCAATACCTGTACCTTCACGCCCCTTGATAAATTGAAAGGCGATATAATAGGTCATTACCTTCAGCACAGGATCAAGCAGCGCCCAAAACAGACCTAACTTGTCATGATAATATCTCTTTTTGAAATCCACCTGGGCAAGCTTCCAGATCAATTCTGCGCGATTTGATTCTGGTATATGGCTCAGTATGGAGTTCAATATTCGTTTAGCTAAGTTCACCTATCATTTTGATTTGAAGCTTGATTCATATTGATCGACTATTTCCTCTGATTTACCCATGGCCATAATTTTTCCTTTGTCTAACCAGATACAGCGATCGCAATAATCCGAGATAAGCTTCATAGAGTGGGATACCAATACGACGGTCCTATTATTGATAATCTTCTCTTTAAAAGCCAGATCGGATTTCTCTCGAAAATCAATGTCACCAACTCCACCAAAAAACTCGTCCAACAATATAATATCTGCCTCGGTATGTATGGCCACTGAAAAGTTGAGCCGGGCCTTCATCCCATTACTAAACTTCTTGACTGGAGTATCTACGAACTCTTCGATACCAGCAAACTCGATGATATCGCCAAATCTCTGTCCGATCTGCTTGAAGCTCAAGCCCAATATACTGCCGTTTATATAGATGTTGTCTCTCGCACTCAGATGGGGATCAACACCCATACCTAAGGACAGACGTAGTATTGTTCCATTGACCCTTATATCGCTGCCTTTATCACCTTGTAGAGCACCCAGTATGTGCAGTAATAGCGTGGACTTGCCACTTCCATTGCGACCTACAATACCAAAGGTCTCACCCTTCTTAATCTGCAGGTTTATATCATCCAGAACTTTGAAATTCTCTGTGGTATTATTGCGAAAGAGCCCATAGATAGATTCCCGTACACTTCGTTGTTCTACTACTCTCTTTTGGAATGTTTTAGATAAGCCTTTGACATGTATGGCAATCGGATCTGCAGTTTCGCTTTTTGTAATAATATCGCCCAATATCGTATATATATGCCCTCAAAAGTAAGTATTCTATGTGCTACATGTAATGCGATCAGAAAAATTAAAAAAAGCACTCGCTTCTAATTATATAGCAGGATAACACTGAAGTTCTTGAAGTAGCTATAAAGGATGGACGTATAAATCGTAGCAGCTTACATATTGTATGCTGATGACTATGTCAGAATGATTCTGTCCACTTATATCTACACTATTTTGTGATCCATTTATTGTAGATCATAAGATCGACTTGATTGATTGACTCTATGTAGGCCATATCTGCCTTCATAAATTCAACCTCTCCAGAGGGACTGGCTACATTTTTATCCTTGGTAGGAGCATACTTGAGATTCCAGCGGAATAGCTCATTGAGCTCATCAATAGAATCGGACAACTGCTCGGTTATCCCGACGTAGTCTATAGCGCTGAGGTTCTCTATGAGTCTATCTACATTATGTTTCGCAGCTTGATAGCCTAACATCCTGGACTGAAGATTCGTCAAGCGTTTATGACAATGGGTCAGCACCTCGCTCGCAGAGCTGTTCTTGTATTCGGGCTCATGCCTTATGATATGCTTGACTTGCGAGATCGTCCTGGCTATCGGTTCTCTTAGGAAGGTAATCGTCTTAACCGATGGATCTAAGTGTCGCACAAGACTATAGGTGTAATGTCCGATGATGACGCCGTTGTGTGGGAGTATTCCCTTGTTGTTTATTAGATCTCGCTGTATAATATAGGCTCCCCCATTGTTACGTAATGTCTTGAGTGATGGATAGATGCTCGAGTCGTCAAATGCATCATAAATCAGATATCTAACAGTAGTGCCTGCAGTCTTAGGGATGTGCAGGAAGAAATATTGCCCCTCAAGCTTAGGCTTCTTCTTGATCGCTGCATTGTATATTCTTCTTATAAATTCCAATGTAGAGAGACTTTTCTGCAAGTATTATTAATCACTATTGCTTAAGATGTAGGTGGGCGCTTACCATAGGTATCTATCACAGATCTGCGCTCCGCAAATATGAACACCTTGAAAAATCGCTTAATATCAAACCACAAGAAAAAGTCTAAGTGCCTAGAAATTGAAATTGATGCTCTTTGAACTCTTTTTCTTTTAGATAAGATCGTTGATAGATCAGCGCTCGCTCGCCATAAGGACCGAAGCATGATCCGCAGATACTTCCACCGCAAGAAGATGATATCAATTATGAGCATGCACAGATACTTGAATAGGAGAAACGGTAGGTTGATGATTAGGTCTATAACACTGAGATTTTTAAAATAGCTATAAAGAATAGCTGTAAAAATCGAAGTAGAATACTCCTCATTAAAAATTTTCTTGATTGATTGTCCACCCTTATGATAGATGATAGCATCAGGACTATACCAACACTCATATCCAGAGACGACGGCTCTCAACCCTAACTCCGCATCCTCATAACCCGTACTGAAATATTCATCAAAAAATCCAATCTTCCTCAGCATCTCCGTATTATACAGCACTGCTCCGCCACATCCTCCCATGTTTCTGAAGGGTGATTGATACTGGGCTATATGCTCATCATGACCATAGGGTAGGATCTCTCCAGTATTCAGCATTTTATGACCTGCATTATCCATTTTGGTGCGCTCATAGTATTGGACCATCTTAGATGAGACAATCCCACATTGCTTATCTATAGCAGTGTCCACTAGCTCCGATAGCCATAGTGGATCTACCGTAGTGTCATTATTGAGTAAGACTATATAATCGCTCTCTTGATCCTTCAGTAACTCGTCCCATATCTTGAGATGCGCTCCAGTGAATCCGTAGTTCTGATCATACTGATGCACGGTGATGTGAGGTGAACCCTCGTATAAGGCAGCCAGTTGTGCACCCTCACGATTATCAGATCCGTTGTCGATGAGATGGATGTGATAGGGTGTGCCAGTCAGTCCCTCAGTACTATCTATACACTCTATCGTATCTTCATATCCATTCCAGTTAACGATAATGATGGGGATCACTTTGTGTTTGTATTAAAATCCCAAAGGTAAGATTATGCTATGACAAAGTTTTCTGCCAGAATTTTAATAACATAGCACATCTATCTCTTTTAATTAAGTGATCGTCCTGAACAATCATCCAAAAAAGGATTGTTCACGGTGCTGCCATTAATTGATTGAAGATTTGGGACACGATACGCTTGCTCTACAGACGCCGATTTTATGAAATGAATCATTGGTGCTTCGCTCCCTACTACTATTAGATCCCTAAGAAGTCTGTGCTATAATGATACCTCTCACAGAATCCCAGAAGATCATCTCTGATGCCTGTGGATAGCGAGTTATAGTCTTGGGGACTTAATACGGG
>CAZDHV010000063.1:0-14789 GCA_964505335.1 uncultured Saprospiraceae bacterium
CTGCGGCCTAAGAAGTAATCTTCTTTGCCCCAGACTCGTTCGAGCAAATCTTTGCGAGAGACCACAGAGTTTTTATTGACATATAATTGTTGCATTAGCTCGCCCTCTCGCTGAGTGAGTTTTTTTATGTCGCCATTGTAGTCGAGCGTTAGGTTTTTAAAGTCAAAGATGCTTGCGCCGATATTGACAGTTTGATTAAGATCCGTCTTTATAAATCTCCTCTTGAGGAAGATATTGATCTTAAGCATTAACTCCTCGATACTGAAGGGCTTGGTGATATAATCGTCAGCCCCAATTGTCAGGCCTTTGATGCGGTCCTCCTTCATTGATTTAGCAGTGACGAAGATGATCGGCACTTGAGTGTTGAGATCTCTCAGTTTTTCAGCTAATGCAAAGCCGTCCATCACAGGAAGCATCACATCTAGGACACATAAGTCAAATGTCTTTTTCTTAAAAGCCTTGAGGGCATCAGCACCGTTGAGGTAATGATCAACTTCGTAGCCTTCGTCGGTCAGTGCATCGTTAGTCAAGAATGCTAAGGTTTCGTCATCTTCGACATATAAGATTTGATCAGCCATGGTTTTGAGGTATTTGAATAGAAAATGTCGAGCCCTCACCAAAGACAGAGTCAATGGAGATATCCCAGCCGTGAGCTTTGCATATATTTTTTACATAATAGAGTCCCAGTCCAAACCCCTTTACATCATGTACATCACCTGTAGAGACGCGATAGAATTTTTGAAATACTCTATCGAGATCGTCTCTCTTGAGGCCTACGCCATTGTCCTTGATGTTCAGGACGAGCTTGTTCTTCTTTTCGCTGATGTTGATCAATATGTCTGGGGCAGTAGAGCAATATTTAATGGCGTTATCGATGATATTATAGATCACGTTAGTGAAGTGTAATCGATCTCCGATAATGGTCTGATTGCCAACAGAACCTTGCTGTTGCACCTTGATTTTACCAGGGCTAATTTTTAGGCTCTCTCCGTCCACGATTTCATTGATCTCGTCGATGAGTTGGAGTGGTTCCAGATTGAGCTTAAAGCTGTCTGATTCCAATTTTGCCAGACTTAGGACCTTTTCAACTTGACTGTTCAGACGTTTATTTTGGTCCGATATAATCTCTGTGTATTTCTTCAGTTTGGGGTTTTGAGTAAGTACTTCATTCTTTTTCAGGTAGTCAGAAGCTATCTTAATAGAACTGATAGGTGTCTTAAACTCATGAGTCATATTGTTGATAAAATCCTTTTGAAGCTCTGAGAGTCGCTTTTGTTGTAAGATGACCCACATGGCATATACCAAGAAGGCTAGGGATAGAAAGGTGAAAAAACTAAATGCAATATTCTGCCACATATTACTGAGTAGGAAGCCTCTCTGTCCGGGAAACTTGACAACGAAGTAATAGGTCAGGTTGTCAAATGTAGGTAGGACACCACTGCGATCTCTGGACTCTTCGAGGTTGTCCATTTTGCAGTATGAGCCATAAACCAGTTCTTGAGATTGACAATCATAAATGGCAAATTCGAAGTCCGTATTGATCGCTCGCTGTCCAAACTCGCGGATGAGATAATCTTCTAGGATGTTGGCGTCGATGTTGTCATTGATATTGACAGCATAGTAATTAGAAGATGTGCGCTGAATTAAATTTTGCTTAGGCAGCTCTGACTCATTAAATTCTGCAATCTTCTGTGCAACCTCTAATAGAGCTATGGTTACGGTCTGATTAAACTCTGAGTCTTGGAGATTAAAGGCTCGCTTTAACCAATAGGCCTGTATGAACAATACCCCAAAGATGGATATAGCTCCTAGTATGGCCAGCCGTCGTATCAGATAGTTAGGCATAATGCAAAGATGCACTACTAATATGATCAGATTTTAGTGATAGATCGTGGTTAACAGGGCATTAACAGGTGTATATGATATAAGTCTAATTCTTGGGAATTTTCAATTTACACCATATTGCTGGCGGTCTTTCCCTTGAAATGGTCCAATTCCCATCAGTAGATTTTTCGTAAATAGACGTTTTTTTATGGCATGGACATTTAAACATTACGCCTCCACTACCGAACACCTCAACAGCTTCAAATGAAATCAAAAAATCCGATCGAGTAAAGAGTCTCATTTTTGATAAATCTAAAGAATATGTCTTTGAGTTATCTGATGGTTTCAGAGTTACGAAAATTCGATGATTGTTGATAATTGGTCCAATGCCATGATCATATTCATAAATATTGACTTCATATACCACAGAGTCATGTGAGACGCTGGTAGAATTAAAGTTTATGGATTCAATATATGCTTCACTATTATTTTTAATAAGAACTGCCCGTTCTCTGCCCCTCGTTTTCTTTTTGTTAGAGAATCCTGTTTGACACAGGTCAAGAGCAGTATTGAATCCAACATTTTTACTTATGAATCGTGCTTGTTCTGCAATTATTTCGACATTTTGGAGCGCATAAGATTTAGTCGTGAGACGAATTCGTTCTACAGAATTATTTTGCAATTCACTTAGTTCAAGAGCCTTATTTTCGTAACCAATACATGTCAGATTTAGCGTATCGGACTTGTCTAAGAGCGATACATCTATTTGAGCCAAACCATTAACGTCAGATAGGGTGCCATAACTGGATTTCTCAAAGTAAAGATTGACGTATGGAATAGGCTGATTATTCTCGTCGACTATAGTAAGGTTCATCTGCTGCCCATAAGAAGCAAATACATTGCTAATCAGAAAAGCCGAAATTAAAAGGTGAATATTAATAGTGATACTTGAGTTAGGCATATTGCTTAGTTGCCAGTTTGACGGATTTAAAATCACAATAGTGACAGAGGAGAAAATTTTAGTGATAATATCTAAAGTCATTCTGTAGATTGATACCTTCGATAGCATGCGATGGTGCTGTACTCTAATATTGCTTTTTTATCTGGGTTTATCCTATGGTCAGGGTACCAACCCATTTGATGTACAGACAGAGGAATCTACTGTTGAGCCACCAGCTGAAGAAGTACAGATTGACCCTGCTTCCTTGGATTCAGATAATCCATTTAGCATCGATCCAAATGCAGCTGTGGCTGCGCAGCCGCAGCCAGAACCAGATAGAATAGATCAATCGAAAAATGGCGACAACAGATATTCTACACTGACTATGGTCATGTCATTGCTCAGTCTCATTCTGATTGCCTTTGGTATTAGTAGTAATCGCTTGCGCTTTCAAAAATGTCTACAATCTGTAATCAATTCTAATCAATTAAAGGGGCTCAAGCGCTCAGACAAGACTCACTTTAACATACAGAACATCCTCTTATATCTGGCCTTCGTATTGAATCTCAGTTTGTTCCTCTACATGGGTTCAAGCCGACTCGTAGATTTATCTTTTGAGCTGGAGTGGTATTATGCGTTACTCGGGGTTATAATTGTCTATGTTGTGAGGCATTTAGTTCAGCAGCTTATCAGTTTTACTTTCCCGTTTGATTCGGCATCTAATCTTCACAATTATAGCCTGATGATCCATAATATAGTGTTAGGTGTCATCTTGCTGCCACTATTAATAGGCTTGCAATTTGGCCCAGAATCCCTTGATGGAACATTCTTTTTTATTGGCTTAGCATCGGTAATATTGATATACATAATTCGTCAAGTCAAAGGGGTCCTTTTTGCCTTGAGTATCAGTGGGTTCAGTATCATGTATTTTTTTATCTATCTTTGCGCCGTCGAAATTGCGCCTGTTTTAATCCTTTTAAAGGATCTTAACCGGTGAGTTGTCAGTGTAAGGAATAAATAAGTGGATGTCCGCAGAACCGAAAGCTCAGTCAGCCGAGACTTATAAAAAAGTCCGGACAATACTCATTTCTCAACCTAAACCGGTTAGATCTCCATATTTCGAGCTAGCTGAAAAGTGGAAGCTGCAGATTGATTGGAGACCTTTCATACACGTAGAGAGGGTTACTGAGAAAGAATTCCGAAGAAATAGAATTAGACCTGACGAGTTCACGGCAATCATTTTTACAAGTAAGAATGCGATAGATCACTTCTTCAGCATCTGTGAGACGATTCGATGTAAGATGTCACAGAGCACTAAGTATTTCTGTTTGACAAAGGCAATCGCCGACTACCTTCAGAAATTTATCATTTATCGCAAGCGCAAAGTGTTCATTGGCGAGCGTAAAATCGCTGATCTCGAGACTGCATTCATGAAGCATAAGGAGAATGAAAGATTTCTGCTTCCATGCTCTAACCTAGGAGCTACTGATGTGGTTAATTACCTCACAGAGAAGGAGATTGACTTCAAGGATATTATGATGTATCGTACAGTGGCGAGCGATTTATCTGATCTTAGTGATGTTACCTATGATGTGTTAGTATTCTTTAGTCCACTTGGTATAGAGTCATTATATGAGAATTTCCCAGAATTCAAGCAAAATGATACTCGCTTCGCCGTATTTGGCAAAAAAACCAAAAAGGCCGTTGAAGATCATGGATTACAGATCAATATCGAGCCTACATCGGATACGCCTTCGATGACTATGGCGATAGAGAAATATCTCAAGCAATCTAACAAGTAAATTCGAGTATCTCTTGAGCAGCAGTCTATCAGCACAGCTTGAGAGCATCAAGACAGCGTTGAGTGGGGACAAACCCGGCAAATCATCACATGTTAAGTTGGCCGCAGGTGATCTCGGTCGCTTTGAGAATTATTATCAGCCGTCATCCGATGCCCACCAAGCGGCAGTACTGCTCCTATTAACTCAACGGTCTAACTGTAGCGAAGTCGTGTTTATGAAGCGAGCATATCACAAACACGACAAGCATAGTGGACAGATTAGCTTCCCTGGAGGTCGCAAGGAACTAAGTGACGAAAGCTTATTGGCCTGTGCACTTCGTGAAACTCACGAAGAGATTGGAATATCACCAGCAAAAATAGAAGTACTTGGGGCGCTCAGTTCACTGTATGTGTATGCAAGCAATCATATAGTTCAACCGTATGTGGGGTACTTCAATGAGCCCGATCACATCAACCCCAACCATGAGGTAGCAGAAATTCTTTTTGGCTCAGTGCAGGATTTTATTGATGAAGGGACTTCTAAAACCGCCCTCAAGACACACGGAATTACACTTCGAGACGTTCCATATTATGACTTAAAGGGTCATATTTTATGGGGTGCCACAGCCATGATTCTTACAGAGTTTTTGGACATTACAAGAGATTTATCAATTTGATGGTTATACGCCTAATTATAGTATTGACAGCATTCTGTTTTGTGTCCACTTCATATGGCCAGAGTGAGTGGAGTCTGAGAAAAGACACTAAAGGCATTAAGGCTTTTACTCGTAAGAATGACTGGACTAAGTTTGATGAATATCGGATAGAGACACGGATGAAAGGAGACTTGTCTGCGCTCTTAGCCGTTTTCAAGGATTTTGCTATCTATCCTGAATTATTTGATGGCATTGATGGGGTAACAACTCACATCGACGAACCAGACAAGTACTTAAATTATATCACGGTTAATGCCCCATTTCCAGCTAAAGATAGAGATGGTATATATCTAAATGAATTGAGCTATGACGAGGAGAAAAAACTATTGCATATAGAAGTCTCATGTGTAGAGGATTTTTATGAGCCTAGCAATAAGTATATCCAGATAGAGATCTGCAAGGGTTTTTGGGATGTGACACAACTGCCTAATGGAGAAATAGACCTCGTCCACCAATTTGTTTTGGACCCGGGCGGTCTTGTGCCTGCATTTATCATCAACTTGCAAACCGTCAAGAATCCAGTTAAGTCCATAAAACTCCTGAAAGAACTCATATTGTTACCGAAATATCAAAACAAGGAATTCGAAATCTTATCGAAATGAAACTAACTATATTATTATCTCTCGCATTATTGTTGTCATGTCAGAATACCACTATTAATGCGCCTGAAAAGCCCGCGGCATCAGAAGAAATTGCGGCTACAGACTTACCACTATCCAAGATCACCCTTCCAGAGGGGTATGAGATTGATATCTATGCTGACGATGTCGAAAATGCACGTGCCATGGCCCTGTCACCATCTGGCGTACTCTATGTAGGTACAAGATCTAAAGGCGACGTATATGCGCTTAAAGATAATAATGGGGATATGGTTGTAGATGAAAAACATGTATTACTCACAAGTGGCACGATGCCCAATGGAGTCGCCTTCAGAGATGGAGATCTATATGTAGCGGAAGTGAATCGCCTGTTGAAGTTCAGTGATATCGAAAGCCACCTCGACAATCCTGGTGAGCCGGAGGTGCTCTTTGATGGATATCCAACAGAAAAGCATCACGGGTGGAAATTTATTGCTTTTGGTCCAGATGGCAAGCTCTATATCCCAGTTGGGGCTCCCTGCAATATCTGTGAGTCAGAAGATCCGGTATTTGCTTCGATTACTCGAATTAATCCAGATGGTACAGGTATGGAGGTAGTACAATCTGGAGTGCGCAATACAGTAGGCTTTACCTGGCACCCAAGCACAGGAGATCTATGGTTTACTGACAATGGGCGAGATATGTTGGGCGATGAGATTCCCTCATGTGAATTAAATCGGGCCACTGCTGATGGTCAGCATTTTGGATATCCATATTGTCATCAGGGTGATCTCTCAGATCCAGATTTTGGATCAAAGGGCGATTGCAAAGATTATGTCGCTCCAGTGCAAAACTTAGGACCGCATGTTGCTCCGCTTGGTATAGAGTTTACTCATGGCACTCAGTTTGAAGCCGACTATGGCGAAACGGCATTCATGGCTGAGCATGGTTCATGGAATCGATCAAAAAAGATAGGTTATAGGATAACTTCGGTAGCGCTTGATGAAAATCATAATTCTAAGGGCTACGAGGTTTTTGCCAGTGGATGGTTGGATACTGAGACTGATGAGGTCTGGGGAAGGCCAGTAGATATAGAGTGGATGGCAGATGGTTCGATGCTTGTTTCGGACGATTTTGCTGACGTAATCTATCGAATAAGTAAGAAAGGTTAAATTAAAAGTAGTCTAAATAGAAATTCGATTAATCGGGATTGATTCCCATACCGTATAGAAATCTCCAAGCTTAGTATCTTTGCGGCGATTTTTGACAGCTATAGTATCAATATGCATACAAATCACAAGTTCTTCTCTCGTTTTAGTTTCGTTCTCATCCTTACATTAATTACCCAAATTGCATACGCACAATCAGCCCAGGGCAATAGCGATGTTTATATCATCGGTATCTTGATTGTGGTCGGAGCGTTAATTTTGGTAAGCGCTATACTGACACTCAGTCAGAACTTTTTATCCATAGAGGCTACCAAAAACGGAGTTGATATTGATGGAGAGGATACGGGGCTTTCGATCAGCTCACTCTGGAAGGGCGCGGGCCCTCAGTATACTAATGGGGCACCAATTACAGAGCTCAAGCAGGGTCATGATATCTTGCTTAAGGGCAAACCCACCGGAGCACCAATCAAAAAGAATCTTACGAGATTCGCCGTCAACCCTAAGAGCTTCAGAGGATTATCTCCAATACCTAAAGTAGTCGTTGCAGTAGGTGATGAAGTAAAGGCAGGTGATACGATCTACTACGATAAGAAAAACCCAGTTGTCAAGTTCGTGGCGCCAGTAAGTGGTGAAGTAATTGAGATCAATAGAGGAGAGAAGAGATCCATAAGCGATATTGTTATTCTTGCTGATAGCGAGATTAAGCATACGCAGTTTGATCCACCAAGTATCTCCGAGGCTAATAGAGATGATATCGTCAGCTTCCTACTAAATACTGGAGGATGGACGCTCTTTAACCAGAGGCCATATGATGTGCTGCCAGCGCATGATGCTGTGCCTACCAACATATTCATTAGCACATTCGATACTGCACCACTCTCCCCAGATACAAGTGTTGTCATGGAAGGACGTGGAGAGATGTTTCAAAAAGGCCTTGACACGCTCAATAGATTGACCTCTGGCAAAGTGTATTTAGGCCTTAGTGCAAATAGTGATGATGCTCCTCACTCAGCCTTAACGGGAGCTCAGAATGTGGAGAAACGATGGTTTAAGGGGAAGCACCCAAGTGGCAATGTAGGAATACAGATACACCATACAGCGCCTATCGCCTCAGGACATACAGTGTGGACATTAGGGGTGCAAGAAGTGATCACATTAGGTGAATTAATGCACAAGGGTATCTACAACGCTCGTCGCATAGTTTCTGTAGGTGGTGCCAATGTTTTAGATCCGGGATATATCGATACCTATGCAGGAGCTAATATCGGAGACCTCGTCAAGGATAATCTCAAAGGAGAGAAGAATAGACTTATTGATGGTGATGTGCTAAGTGGTACATCTACATCACCAGAAGCATATCTGAGACATAGAAGTGATCAAATATCAGTAATCCAAGAAGGAGACTACTATGAGATATTTGGATGGTTGCTACCTGTTAAGGCTCGCCCAACAATTTCTAAGACCTTCCCTAATTTCTTATATCCTAAGCTGGAGTTTGATGGTGATACTGGTATGCATGGAGAGCAAAGGGCATTCGTAATGAGCGGACAGTATGAAGAAGTGTTGCCTATGGATTTATATCCTCAACATCTGTTGAAGGCAATTATGACTGGGGACTTTGAGCAAATGGAAGGCCTGGGAATCTATGAGCTTTCTGAAGAAGATCTGGCGCTTTGTGAATTTGTCTGTACCTCCAAGATGCCTGTTCAGGAAATACTGAGAGGAGGACTGGACATGATGCGTGAACAAGGATAACCTAATAAGAATAAATTATAACTAAGTCCTGATATGGGTTTAATAGATAGAATAAAGAAAATAGAGCCAGACAAAAAGAAGAGGCCATTAGCGCACACTGCGTACGATGCGTTTTTTACTTTTTTGGCTACACCTAATTCTGTTACTAAGAGCGGAGTACATGTCAGAGATGGGATGGACCTCAAGCGGACAATGGTACACGTGGTATTAGCTATGCAGCTGTGTTATGTGTTTGGCACATACAATATAGGCCACCAACACTTTGTAGCGATGGGTGAGTATCTGGGCTTTATGGAAGGTTTTCATCTTAAGCTGGCCCATGGAATGATTAAGTTACTACCGATATTCATCATTACGCACGTTGTAGGATTGGGTATTGAGTTTTGGTATGCATCTAAGCGTGGACACGCTGTCGAAGAGGGTTTTCTGGTCTCAGGGGCACTTATACCGCTGATTATGCCCCCAGATCTGCCGATTTGGATCTTGGTATTATCTGTGGCTTTTGCTGTAATCCTTGTCAAAGAGGCCTTTGGAGGTACTGGAATGAACATATGGAATGTAGCCTTGATGGCGCGGCTATTCGTCTTCTTTGCCTATCCCACTACGATATCGGGAGATGATGTATGGGTGTCGGGATTTGAACATATAAGAGCTGGATACGCTGCCGACTATGGTTGGGCTCATAACCTATTTAATGGACTATTTGGATGGATGGATCTTCCCAAATTTGGTGGGGGACAAGTAGTCGATGGATTCACTGGAGCTACACCATTATCACTTGCCTATCAAGGTGGATGGGATGCGGTCACAGCAGTTTATTCTGAGTCACAGATGTGGTGGGGTACCATACCGGGCTCTATCGGCGAGACTTCTAAGCCACTCATATTAATAGGGGCAGCATTCTTATTAATCACAAGAATAGCCAGTTGGAGAATCATGTTGAGCATGGTAGCTGGAGCAGCATTGATGTCGCTAATCCTCAATGCATGGGATGCCACACCATTCATGAACGTGCCGTGGTACTATCAGTTTTATATGGGTAGTTTCTTTTTTGCTATGGCATTTATGGCAACAGATCCTGTTACGGCCGCTTCGACTAATGGAGGAAAGATCGCCTATGGTTTCTTGATTGGTTTTATAGGCATGATTGTACGGGTATTAAATCCGGCATATCCTGAAGGATGGATGCTTGCGATCATCTTCATGAATACGTTTGCACCACTATTAGATAGACTCGTATTGAATCCACATATCAGTAAAAGAAAAAAATTAGCTCATGCGTAGTAATTCATATGTTATAACGTTTGTGGTGATCATGACCGTGGTAGTAGCATTGGTCCTATCACTCATGGCTACAGTTCTTAAGCCACTGCATGACAAGAATGAAGCGATCTTTAATAAGAAGGCCATTCTTGCTGCTATTGAAACAGAGCTTGGCGATGATGTAAAAGCAGATAAGCTTCCAGAAGATGAAGTTCTGAGCATCTTCGACGGCAAGATTGTGCAGACAGTAGTTGACTACAACGGTGATCCTGTAAGCGCAGAGGAAGTTGAGGCCCGAGGTTATAAAGGAGGACTTGCGGAGCATGTGGACATGAAGAAAGAGAAGAAGAAGCCAGCTGAAGAGCGGATATTTCCAGTCTTCACTTATGAAAACAATGGAGAGAAGATCTACATTGTATCAATAAGAGGAAATGGTCTTTGGGATGAGATCTGGGGTAACATAGCTCTAAAGGATGATTTTGCGACTGTTGTCGGAGCATCATTTGATCATCAAGGAGAGACCCCTGGACTAGGTGCAGAGATAAAGGATAACCCGGCATTTAAGAGACAGTTCGCAGGTAAGAGTCTTTACGATGAAGACGGCAAGTACACGTCAGTTGTTGTCAGAAAGGGAGGCGCACGTAACCCACTGTATGAGGTTGATGGCATCTCTGGTGCGACAGTGACGGCAGATGGTGTATCAGATATGCTATACGATGGTCTTCAATATTATCAACCATTCTTTAACACACAGAAAAAATCATAATGGCTGAAACTACTGTAGAAAAGAAAGAGCCTTTATTCGCCTTTGGTAAGAAGGAGAGAAAGCTCTTAACAGATCCGCTCAATGATAATAACCCAATTACCGTACAGGTCCTTGGGATATGCAGTGCGCTTGCGGTGACAACATTGTTATTCCCATCGATTATCATGGCAATAGCAGTTGTGTTTGTATGTGCATTCTCCAATTTATTTACTTCACTACTGCGGAAGTCGATACCGAAGCAAGTAAGGATGATTGTACAGCTGGTTATTATAGCTACACTGGTAACAGTAGTTGAGTTGACACTTAAGGCTGTAGATTACCCTACCTATAAGCAGCTCTCCGTATTCATCGGATTAATCATTACTAACTGTATTGTAATGGGACGTCTTGAGGCATTCGCCATGGCTAATAGCCCTTGGAAGGCATTCCTTGATGGAGTCGGAAATGGCTTCGGTTATGGGGTAATCTTAATAGCAGTTGCATTTATTAGAGAAGTATTCGGTAAGGGGACCTTCCTTGCAGGAACACCGATCGAGGCTAAGATCATCGGACCATCTAACGAGTATTGGATTAACACCTTGGCCGATGGTTCATGGTTTGGATGGTATCAGAATAATAACCTGATGGTGCTCCCAGCAGCTGCCATGTTTATCATAGCGATTATGATCTGGATACATAGATCGTGGAATCCTAAATTAGTTGACATCTCTTAAATCATAGAATAGTGGAATTAGTAAACGTATTTATTAAGGCGGCATTCATTGAGAATTTGATTCTCTCTTATTTCTTAGGGATGTGCTCATTCTTGGCAGTATCCAAGACCTTGAAGACAGCATTTGGATTAGGTCTTGCGGTAATTTTCGTATTGGTGGTGACTATGCCGATCAACTGGTTAATCAGTACTTATCTACTTGACGAAGGCGGACTCTTTGGAATGGATTTGACATTCTTAAGATTCATATTATTTATTGCCGTGATCGCATCAATGGTGCAGTTGGTAGAGATGGTTATTGAGAAATACTCTCCATCACTATATAACTCGCTTGGTATATTCTTGCCGCTGATCACAGTGAACTGTGCTATTCTTGGGGGTTCCCTATTTATGGTCTCTCGAGAGTATAGCTTTGCTGAGTCTGTGGCATTTGGTGCTGGAGGTGGATTTGGATGGTTTTTAGCCATTGTTGCCTTAGCCGCCATCAGAGAAAAGATAAAGTACAGCAATGTACCTGCTCCGATGAGAGGACTAGGTATGGCATTCTTATTGACAGGATTAATGGGTATGGCGTTTTTGAGCCTGCTCGGTATTGATCCAGCCTCATTTTAGTATTGAAGATTTATTTCTTAATGAATTCAAATTATAAGTAATGGGTTCTATTTTAATAGCGATTCTCATTTTCACCACAGTGATACTGGGATTGTCGTTCATGCTGATGTTTGCTAACAAGAAGTTGGTACCACAGGGTGATGTCAATATCATCGTTAATGGTGACACGAGTAACCCGCTCAAGGCTAAGCCAGGGAGTTCGTTGCTCAATGTGCTTTCAGATAAGAATGTCTTCCTTCCATCTGCATGTGGTGGTGGAGGAACATGTGCTATGTGCGAGTGTCATGTAGACGCAGGTGGGGGCGATGTGCTTCCAACAGAGCTGAACCACCTTACTCGTAAGGAGGCTGCAGAGAATAAGAGATTGGCTTGTCAGGTAAAAGTAAGAGAGGACATGGAGATCAGAGTGCCAGAAGAGGTATTCGGAATCAAGAAGTGGGAGTGTGAGGTGATCTCTAACTACAACGTGGCGACCTTCATTAAAGAGTTCATTGTTAGACTTCCTGAGGGAGAGACACTGGATTTTGAAGCTGGAGGATATATCCAGGTTGACGTGCCAGAGATAGAAGTGGACTACTCAAAAGATATAGACATTACTGCGCATCCGAACTATCACGATTCTCCAGACAAGTTTCAGAAGGATTGGGACAAGTTTAAGTTATGGGATCTCAAGATGAAGAATGATGAGCCTGTATTTAGAGCATATTCTATGTCTAACCACCCAGCTGAGGGTAATATCGTGTCATTGACGATTCGGATTGCCACGCCGCCATTTGACCGAGTCAAAGGAGGATGGATGGATGTTAATCCAGGAGTTTGCTCTTCATATGTATTCGGTTGTAAGCCTGGAGATAAGGTTACTATTTCTGGTCCATATGGTGAGTTCTTTATAAAGGAGACTGAGGCAGAGATGCTATATGTAGGAGGGGGAGCCGGAATGGCACCGATGCGATCACATCTATATCACCTGTTTCACACGCTTAAGACAGGACGGAAGGTTACCTTCTTTTATGGAGGGCGTACTAAGCAAGAGTTGTTCTATGTAGAGGAGTTTAGAGAAATAGAAAAGCAGTTTCCAAATTTCCGCTTTGCAGTAGCACTTGATAATCCACTTCCAGAAGATAACTGGGTGCTTAAGAAGGATCTTGATGATCCAGAGGGAGATGGCTTCAAAGGCTACGTTCACCAAGTGGTGATAGATGAGTTCTTAAGCAAGCATCCAGAGCCTGAAGAATTAGAATTATACTTCTGTGGACCTCCAATTATGAACCAGTGTGTACTCACTATGGCTGATGATTGGGGCATACCAGAGGAGAATGTAGCCTTCGATGATTTCGGAGGATAAGAACTATAGCAGACGCTAATAATGTACAAAGCCATTCATGGAACCCCATGAGTGGCTTTTGTTATATTGGGGAGCTCTTATACCATTATAATAAAGCTTATGGCTTACAAGACGCTCTCTCTTACGAATAAGGATCAACAGGAACTCTTTGTACATCATTGGCCAGTTCCGAACCCAGCTGCGCAGTTGGTCATTGTGCATGGCTTTGCCGAGCATGGGTATAGATATAGTCATGTTGGTGAGGCATTAAATGAAGCCAACATCGAAGTGTACAGCTATGATCATCGGGGTCATGGGAAGTCAGGAGGATTACAATCTTATGTCCATCGGTTTGTAGACTATACTGATGACTTGTCAAGCGTATTGCAACAATATAGACCTACAGGTATCCCTCAGTTCTTATTCGGTCATAGTATGGGAGGCTTAATTGCTGTGAACTATTGTACTACTTATCAAGAGAGTGATAAGCTGGCGGGACTAATTTCATCTGGGGCGGCATTGAAAATCGACAAAGACCTATCACCCTTACTTCAGAAGTTAGCACCGATACTCAGTATGATTGTGCCAAAGCTTAAGACCGAACCTCTTGACAAAGCAACGCTGACCAGATCAGGTGATGTTCTTGACGCCTATAATAAAGATCCATTAGTTTACACAGGAGGGATACGGACGAGGCTAGCTGCAGAGTTATTATCAGCAATAAAGAGAACTCAGGGCAAACTTGACCAGCTGACCCTGCCTTATCTGGGCATGCATGGTACAGCCGAAAAAATAGCTGACCCTGAAGGCACGAAAGAACTATTTAAACGCTCCCAATCAACGGATAAGACATTAAAACTCTATGAGGGCTTATATCACGAACTCGTGAATGAGCCTGAGAAAGATCAGGTTATAGAAGATCTGAAGGACTGGATATTAACGAGGATAAATTAGAAGAAAGAATGCCACATCTATCAATGCAAGAGGACTTGGCTCAGTTCAAGTTTACCATGACCTACGATATTCAGTGGGGAGATATGGATGCCGCCCAGCATGTTAATAATGTCAATTATCTCCGCTTGGGAGAGAGTGCGAGAATCGGCTACTTTGCCGAGATGGGTATGGATTTATCTTTTAGTGAGGGAGTAGGCCCCATCCTGGGTTATCAGAACTGCAAGTATCTACTTCCGATGACTTTTCCTGATACGGCTATCATAGCGTGTAGGACGCTATCGATTGCGGAAGATAGATTTACCATGGAGTGCAAGATATTCAGCGAGCGGCATCAACGGCTCAGTGCTTTATCTGAGCAGGTCATTATACCTTACGATTATAACACACTAGCAAGGG
>CAZDHV010000064.1:0-14717 GCA_964505335.1 uncultured Saprospiraceae bacterium
TTGTTAAAACATAATCATGAAGAAAATAGTCATCATACTATTTGTTGTATGTGGCATTTTTAGTTTAGGAAGTGCTCAATCGACCATCATATTGTCAGATAATGATACTAATGGTATGGGTATTCCATCCGGGTCAGTAGGATTAGGTGAGACCTTAACTATCTTAGCTGGTGATTGTCCAATATCTAACAATGAAAATTTCGTTGTTATAGAATCATTGGCAACTTTTGAGCAGATAGTAATTGATATTTCGGCAGGGTCGGCGGAAGTAGTGCTTCCAGAATTAGGGGAGTATGTAATTAACTGTGGATGTCCTGCACCAATAGAGGGTCTGCCATTAACATGCGCTCCAGCTGCTAATATCACAGTTATTGATGCAGCTCCAATTCCAACATTGGGAGAGTGGGGACTTATGATTGCCGGTATTTTAATCTTAATAGTAGGTGTTGTAGCAATGAATCAATCAAGAATAGGTACAGCGACTCGGTCTTAATTGACTTAGTTGAAAATATATTTTCGAAAGAAATCCCATAAAGTCGAGTTTCGATTTTATGGGATTTTTTTATTCCAAAGATTAGATTAGTCTTCAGTAGCGCATCCATATAGATTACTCTCAAACAGAGCGCCGAGTTGTACTTCAAATCCTTCATTCAAGCTGATTTCATTAGTAGCACTAAAGAAGACAGATTGATTAGATTCAATAGAAGTATGGCATTCAATGCTTAATTGAGCAATATGACCTTCAATTGCATTGCTGATGGTATCTATGATCAAGCTTTCTGGACATTGTTCGTCGATATCGCAAATATTATTCAGGTTAAAATCAATAAGGTCACCGGCGCATGCACAGTGCTCGTCAATAATTCTATCATTAATTGAACATGATTCACCATCATCGCATAGGCTTCCGATTTCACAACGTGGTGCCGGATCACAGGAGTTCTCGCTAACAAAGGCTTTAATGAGTGCGGCTGGCTCTATACCAAATCCATTGGTGAAATCAATCCCTATACTTTGCCAGCTGTGGCAGTAGCTCATAATTGTTCCTTCATCCAGTCCAGGCCTGCTACCTCGATTGCAATTCCCCTCAGGTGCAGCACAGTCATCTATGGCTTGGGTTCCGTCTATCCAAACACAGGCATGAGTATGCCTGGATCCTAAGATATGCCCTAGTTCATGTGCCATGATATATACACTCCAATTATAATTTGGGTCAAATGAGTTGGTTGCTTCTAGACCGGTTGCAATCCCTGCTGCTGTCATTGGATCAGACTCTTTTTCATGTGCGCAAAGGGATCCCAAATTGGCTACACCAGCTAGATATCTCGTCGATAGGAACAAATGCGCATCTGCACTTGGACCGTTGTTAAGGATTCTATCGTTGAATTGATTTAGTACAGAAAACGGTCCTAGATCGAGATCATAGATGTCTTCTGACTCCCAGATGAAAACCTCTTCTAATAATATCGGAATATCATCTATGGCATAAACAGCTGCGACTTCACTAAACAATATAATTGCCCAGTCATTAATCGCTTGCATATCTCCACCAAAATCAAGGTAAGTATGGTGATCAATCTCCAAGTAAACTGATGTTGTTGGAATCGAGTCCACATCAGACTTAAGATGCACAGAATTGTAACTTACATCTATGGGGTGATCTTCAGTGGAACAAAAGTTATCAATCGATCTAGATGATAGCTGACGAGACCAGATACTCCCAGTGGTTTTTTGACTGACCAAGTTGTAATTACCCTCTGAACTATGGTAGTTGATGATAGGCTCCGAGTAAGTCAGAATATTTATCAGATTAGATCCTTGCTCGACATGTGAAAAGAGGTAGGGTGGTCTGCTACCAAAGGATTGCTCATACCGATCTCTGAACGAAGGTGAAAGAAAACTTAATCTCTTAAAGGGGATTAAATCATTATCCAAATGAGGCTTTGACGATGATTGAATTCGAGGTTTAGGGACTAACGAAACAAAGGACTCTACGAAGTCTTCATTTAAGTTTTCAATGGCCTCATTGTTTATTGTATATGTTCCATCATTGTATCCAGAAGGGGTGAAAAGATTCAACTCTATCTGTTGTCCAATCATTATGACTGGCAAGAGAGTTGACAGTAAGAATATAGATAGTCTCAGGAGCATGCCTACAAAAGAAAAAAATATAAGCCTCTAACCCTTAGTGCAGAGCATATAATTAACACATTCATATATGTTAAAGTGTTTGATGATTAATGCTGTGATCACTTGATTTAATGTTATGAAGTCTGATTGCTAATGAGGTCATTAAATAAATTCGAAGCCAGGAGAGTCTGAAGTTTAGACAATTACACATATAGAAATCCCTCTTCGTCTACATATCGGTTTTTAGGCATAGTATTTGGAAAGATGTGAGTAATAAAACTCATATTGACATGAATACAATATTTAAAAAATGCTCGATTGTTTTGGCATTAATTATTTGTACAGTTGGCATTAACCTCAATGCACAAACTGCTCTAACCAATCAATCATCAAGCGATGTTCCTACTTGTACCACTATTGAAATAGGGACAACAATGACATTCGTGTTGTCAACTGGTTGTGGACCAGGAATTGCAGTTGATTTTGACGCACCAGGATCTCCAATAGATGACGGTACTTCTGATATGCAAATATCATTGTTTTCTGAGGACGATTTAGCCGAAATGGGAAATGAGATAACTGTGACTTTTGATCAGTTAGGGACATATACATTCCAATGCGATGTGCCAGATTTCGGTGATATTTTCGGAATAGCAGGATTAGCTGACCAATGTTTTGAGGTAGTAGAGCCTGCACCGGCAGTAATTCCAACATTAGGAGAGTGGGGAATGATCCTACTAGGAATTCTAATAATGATAGTTGGAGTGATCTACTACCGCTCAAATTCTAATGTAACTTCCAATACATAGCAATTTTAATCATGGAAAATATACTTAGGGTTAATAGTATGAGCTATTAACCCTATACCTATTTTCATAAGTTCGAAGTTCGAAAGAATTCGATCTTTACATAATTGATGAAAATGTTACGTACATATATTACCGCATTATTATTGTGCGCTGGTTTGACTCATATGAATGCGCAAGTTGAACTTACTGATGATGGGTCGCCCGATCTTCCCGTTTGTGCGGTTATAGAACTTGGAACTACAATTAGTTTTATTCCAACTATATCATGCGGTCCAGATATAGCAGTCGAATTTGATAACCCTGGATCACCAGTTTTAATAGATGGTCTGCCAGATGAACGAATCTCGATTATTTCTGCAGACGATTTAGTAAATGGTGAATTTTCAGTGACTTTCGATCGTTTAGGGACTTATACATTTCAATGTGACGTTCCAGCCCTTCCTAATATTCCGGGAATCGCTGGTGTCGCTGATCAATGTTTTGAAGTAGTAGAGCCAGCTCCTGTAGCAGCTATTCCATCACTAGGAACGTGGGGATTGATTATCTTAAGTATACTTTTATTGACGATTGGAGCCGTATACTTTAGGAATTCTTCAAGAAGCAGTGCAAGGGCATAAATTATAGAAAAACGATATTATATGAGTAAAGGCCAATGGAGCAAACTGTTAGCCCATTTATTCATTATTACAGTCCATAACAATCGCTTGAAAGGTAGTGCCAGCGCTTACTTGAAATCCAGGATTGAATAGTAAGTCTTCGCCAGCCGAAAAAATGACTTCGCTATTAGCGCTAAGTAGTCCCTTAGCTGCAATAGATTCTGCCACTGCTATGATAGTATCCTGAGATATTGTAGACACGACACTCTCATCTTCTACACAGAAATCAATGATATCACATATGCCATTATCATTAGAGTCCAAGAGTGTGCCTGAACAATTACAGTCTTCATCATATAGGTCATTATAAGTGCATGGATCACCGTCATTACAGGCTGTTTCTGACTCACATATAGGTTCTGGCAGAAGGCATAGAGAATTGGCAATGATATCCTTTATTCTCTGGGCTGGCTGAGGCCCTATTCCATTGGCGAAGTTTATTCCTTGATCAGTGCTATTACAATAACTCATGATGGTTCCTCCATTCACAGGGGTGGAACCGCTACATCCCAGATTAGCACAATTGTCGATTGCTGTATTGTTGTTTGGGCCCCATACACAATCATGCGAATGATGACTTCCTAATGTGTGGCCAATCTCGTGGGCAAGCACATATCTATTGTAATCATAGGAGCCCGTATAAGTCGTGGTCTTTTCTAAGCGGGGAGAAATTCCTATTGGCAATGATGTGCTATCTGTGAGCATGTTGCATGGTTCACTGAGGTATGCTAACCCTCTACCAAATGGTTTTGTGGTGATGAGCTGAGCCACATGGCCGTTAAAACCTGTTGTGGCCATTCGCTCCGTAAAAGTGTTAAAGGTGGGATTTAGAAAATCAGAATCATATATATCGTCTTCTTCCCAGATAAAGATCTCTGAAATAACAAGAGTAATTCCGTCTATGGCATATATGGCGGCAACCTCTGCAAACAAGATTTCGATCCATTCTATTATAGCTGCTGTATCACCTCCAAAGTCGAGATAGGTGTAATGGTCAATTTCGAGGTATACGCCTACAGGAGGCAGCGATTGACCAGATTTATAGGTCTGTTCTGGCGGTTGGTATGAGCTCGTTGGTACAAGTCCACATATTTCATTCGTTGTTAGGGGCTGGTCTGTAATTTGATTTATGAGACCCTGATTATCTGGGATATATGAAACATTGCTACTGTATGATGAGTGCCTGATAATAACCCGATCTGCAATGGTAAGATTGACAAGATATTCTCCCTTCTTATATGCAGTGTAGTGCAGCATCTCGATCGCTTCAATTGATGTTTGCTCACCATACCTATGGATGTCAAGCTGCTTGAAGAGAAGTGGCTTTTCCTTATCAATAAATGGTATAGAACTTAGAAAAGAGCGGCTCTCAGAGTTGAAGATGTTCTTTTGGGCTGATTGGTCAATATAGTATTCTTCACCGATAGATTTAGATTGATCAATAATGGGGATCATTTCGATTTGACCATAGGCGTATAAGCAAATAATAGACAGGAAAGTGTGTAGTAAACTTATTCTTATAAACATTGCAAACAGAGCTGTTAATGAATATTCATTCTCAGGCTCTATTCATCTGTACCCTTTTGTGGGAGGGCCAACTTAACGGTAATTCAAATATAAGAATAATTCATAATGTGTAATATGCTGGTTGTCAAATTATAATATAAAAAATGGAGTATTGGAAGTATAGAAGACAGTTCGTGGAGATACAATTGATAAGAGTTGGACAAATACATCAAATGACCGAGCTCTGTAGCGTAATGTTTTTAACGTATAATATAATTATCAAACGTGTATTGGGTTGACAACCAATGGGATAAAAATAAATGTGTGCGATCACACCAAAATGTCTGCATCAGGCATCTAAAAGCCGAAGAAACAATCAGAAGATTATTCTTCAAATAGTTCTGAATAATTTCATCATATTCGCCTAATACATCACTGCAAAAAATAGATAGAAGCGTACACTTAACTTTGATAAAACTTTCTATTTTTAGCGCAGAAACACGAATTTTATTAACTACTAAATTGTATAAACTTAAAAGGACATGCGAAAAATTATTGCTCTGTCGATCGTATTCATATTAGCTTCTTATTTTGGAGCTTTTGACTTGCTTGCACAGGACGCGGCAGCGACAAAATCTGGATTTCAAGCCGTCAAAGAAAAATTTATTGAAGGAGGATGGGTATTCATGAGTTTAGTGCTCGTGTGTTTAATATTAGGATTAGCTTTCTGTATCGAGAGAATCATTACGCTAAACATAGCAACAGCTAACACCGACAAGCTTCTTAACCGAATTGATGAAAATCTTGCCTCTGGAGATGTTACTGGAGCGATGGAAGTAGCTAAATCTACTCCTGGCCCGACAGCTAGTGTATTATATGAGGGATTAAGAAGTGCAGATGGTGGACCTGAAGCCGTTGAGAAGGCAATAGTCTCTTATGGTTCTGTGCAAATGGGTCTGTTAGAGAAAGGTCTTGTATGGATCTCACTTTTTATTGCAATCGCACCGATGCTTGGATTCATGGGAACGGTACTCGGTATGATCGAGGCTTTTGATAGAATTGAAGCGGTTGGTGATTTATCTCCATCTGTAGTTGCAGGAGGTATTAAGATTGCCTTATTAACAACAGTATTTGGTCTTATCGTGGCGATTATTTTACAGATTTTTTACAATTATATTGTAGCTAAGATTGATGGCATAGTCAATAAAATGGAAGATGCTTCTATTGCATTGGTTGATGTCATGGCTAAGAATAAAGTATTCAAGTAAGGGTCCTATTTTTTAAACATAAAAACATATAAACTATGTACAGTTTATTAGCAAAAAAAGGACAGTTATTCGCCATTATATTAGGATTAGGAGGGGTGATTATCTACTTATTCTCTGTTATTAGCGGAATACGTGGTGCAGGTTATGAGCTATCCACTGACTTAAATCAAGTCCTTAAGAATAACCCGGAGCAGACTTTCGATTTTTTTAATCCCGGTGTCTATCTTATTGTGGCATTAATTGCGACTGCAGCGGCCTGTGCCTTAGGGGGTGGCTTGTGGCAAATGATTAGATCACCTAAAAATTCCTTGAAAGGTATAGTTGGGATTGGCTTAATTGCAGCCTTGTTTTTTGGTCTATATTCTTCCGCAGGTACTGATGCAGGATCTGTAATTGGTGAGACTCTTCAAAAATTTGACATTTCTGATAACGTCAGTAAATTTATATCTGGAAGTTTACTCACAACTGGAATTTTGGCCGGATTATCCGTGGTCGCAATCATTTTGGGTGAAATCTATAATTTATTTAAGTAATGGCTAAGAAAAGTTCAAGAGATCGGATGAGTAATGAGGTGAATGCCGGCTCTATGGCCGACATCGCATTCTTACTATTGATCTTCTTCCTTGTTACAACAACAATAGAAGAAGATAAAGGCGTTTTGGTAAGGCTACCGCCTTGGTCTGAAGAAGAGCCAGATATCTTAAAGTTTAATAAGAGGAACGTCTACTCTATTTTGGTGAATGCCAATAATGATCTTCTCGTAAGAGGAGAACCTAAGAGAATTGACGATCTCAGGGCCGATATAAAGGAGTTCATTATGAATCCGAGGAAACGTGAAGACTTTGCGGAATCATCTGATGAGGCTATTGTATCTTTTAAAAATGATAGAGGCACCAAGTATGCTACATACATTGAAGTCTATAATGAAATACAAGCGGCCTACAATGAACTTTGGGATGAGTATTCTAATGCCAAGTTTGGTAAGGACTATCAATACTTAGAATTGACGGACAGAAAAGCCGTAAGGGCGATTATTCCTAAAAAACTCTCTGAGGCAGAACCTTCTGCTTTTGGGGAAGAATAAAACAAAGCTATGTCAAAGTTTGAAAAAAAACGAGGTAAGTCTAAACCGGCTATATCAACGGCATCATTGCCAGATATCATATTCATGTTACTATTCTTCTTTATGATGGTAACAGTCATGAGGGATTCTAGCTTGAAGGTTGCGGTTGTAACACCAAGTGCGACAGAGCTAACGAAGTTGGAAAAGAAGTCTTTAGTAAACTTCTTATTCATCGGGAAACCTACAGCTGATTATGCTCATGAAGGCAATAGATCACGTCTTCAATTAGGAGACAAGTTTGCCACTGAGGAAGATATTCCTCTATTTCTTGAGAATCACCGTCAGAAGATTAATGAAGCACAGAGAGGATTAATCACTTCTTCGCTCAAAGTTGATCAAGAGACAACCATGGGGATTGTAGGTGATATAAAAACAGCCTTACGCAAGGCAGGACAGTACAAAGTGAACTACTCAGCTAAGAAAAGAGCAGAGTAAAATAGAGTTCAACAGAATAATTTAAGGCAGCTTTGAGTAATCAGAGCTGCTTTTTTTTAATTCAAGAAGAAGTGATTATCGCAGTCGATCCATTGAAGACACGAGCTTCTGATCTTTCTTGATATATCGACCCGCTAATGTCCCGAAGATGATGGAACCTATTGGTGTAAATGTTCCAAGACTGAGATTAGGTTCAAGAGTCGGAGATTCCCCTAATTGAAGATAGTATAGGATCCCAGCTGCTAAGGGAAAACATACAGCAACCGCCACAGCCGCATAGGCAGCCTTCAGTTGCAGATCTCTATTATTATATAGGAATATAGCTATCAGAGATATAACTGTCCCTAATCCTACTAAACCGAGTAATATTGGGTTGTCGTGGATGGTATAGCTGAGATCCGAAAAAATTCCTTTCACAGTTTCAGTAGTAGAAGCAAACGCCGTAAAAAACTGGCTACCGAAAAACAATGATGAAATTAGGAGGAATATACTTTGAAGGCGCTGAATCATTTTTTTGACTGCAAATTTATAGTATTATTGATTTAGTACTTTGACTATCAATTCAATTTTTCACTTCAGGGATGAACACGCCTCAAAATTTAAGTTATTGGGAACATAAATCATATCTCGATGAGATAGATTTTATGGTGGTAGGTTCTGGCATAGTGGGCATGACTGCAGCACTAGAGCTCAAGGCATTAGAACCAGATTCCCATATAGTAGTCATTGATAAGAGCAGTATTGGGGCTGGAGCATCTTCTCGAAATGCAGGATTCGCCTGCATTGGATCCTTGAGTGAACTGATGCATGATAGAGATCAATATGGTCTTGACAAAACACTTGAGATCGTCTCAGCGCGACGAGATGGGCTTAAGAGATTACAGTCCTTAGTTGATGCGGATGCCATTGAATACCAGGATAGTGGAGGGTGTGAGTTGTTTAGCACCGAGGAACAGTATAAGTTGGCGCATGATGAATTAGATGAGTGGAATAGCCTTCTCAGACCGCTCACAGGGCTTGATCGGAGTTATACAATTGCTGAAAGCACGGGTTTCAACAATATAAATAATCAATGTATTGTAAATCATGCGGAAGGACTCCTAAATACTGGTAAGATGTACCGTGCCTTAGAGGCTCTCTTAACTAAAAATAGGATTGGCTCGATAAGAGGACTTGCCATGACACAATTCAAAAAGTCATCCAAAGGCATCTCTGTACAATTTACCGAACTAAATGATTCTATTGTCACCAAAAAACTGCTTCTATGTACCAATGCCTTTACTAATAAAATTCTCAATTGTGCTGATGTAACACCCTGCAGAAACCAGGTTTTGGTGACTTCAACAGTGTCAAATCACCATGTATCAATGGGGTATCATATTGATGCCGGCTATGTCTATTTTAGGGCAGTAGAGGATAGAGTGCTGATTGGTGGAGGTCGACATCTGCATGAATCCGAAAACAATACTGATCAGTTCGCCCTGTCGTACGATAATAAGGTGTATTTATCAGAATTACTTAAATCCGTTGTACTCCCGAATCAAAATTTTGAAATAGACTATCATTGGTCGGGTATATTAAGCGGTGGGGATGTACGGGACCCCGTGATTCGGGAAGTAACACCTCATGTATATGCTGCTTATAGGCTTGGAGGCATGGGAGTAGCTATTGGAAGTACTATAGGCAGAGACTTAGCACATTTAGCGATATCTTGACGTTTTATTACTAATGCGGTATACTATACAGTATTTCATTGTTGTGTGCATGATGCTCATGCATGCTGTGTCATATGGACAGAATACCCCACCGGTTGGCGTGGATACTACTGGGACAACTGCTGATTCTGTTTCGACATTGGTGAGTAGCGCTGATCAGGCGTTTCATTTCTTTTCAGAGGAAGAGCAGGCTATTGATACCCTCGTGGGCAATGTGGTGTTGATACAAGATAGCCTCTATATGAACTGTGATTATGCCATAGTAATCGATGACATACAAGCCTATGCACGAGGTAATATCGTCATCGTTCATAAGGATTCCACCGTCATTTATGCTGATACGCTGAGATATGATGGACTCAGCAAAAAGTCTATCTTGACAGGAGAGGTCATCCTCGATAGTCGCAGCAAACGACTCAACACCGATAGGCTCTTATATGATCTCAACGAGGAGCGTGCGACATTTACGACGGGTGGCAAGCTCATTGATGAAACCTCCACACTTGACGCATTATATGGCACATATGATGTCAATACAGAAGAGGCATTGTTTAAGCAGAATGTGCAATTTCAAGATACCTCTATGCTTGTTGTGACTGATAGCATACTCTATGATTATCAAAATAGCAAGATTAGATTCTTAGGGCCTACTAATATATATCAGGATAGCACCACTATATATAATGAGTCTGGAGTATATGACACTCGTATTGATAAAGGTGTACTAAGTGAGAATGTTCAGATAAGTACTCAAGACAAACTGATTAAGGCTGGACTATTAATCTATGATGGCAAGGCCGACACCTACGACATGTTTCTCGATCCAGTCATCATAGAACCCGATGGAAGTGAAGCTCGAGGTGATAGTATTAATTATAATGCACGTACAGAAATCTTGAGGCTATTGAGCAATGCAAGTTATATCTCAGATGATCAGGACGTGCAGGCGGATGAAATCGTCTATGATCTGCAGAATGATACCTATACCACCACCGGGCGCTCTCAAGTCGTGGACGAAGGATCGACCATCGAAGCTGATACTATCCTTAAGACTGATGATGGACAGACCATAGCCAAAGGCGAATTGGTAGTCTTACAAGACACCTCGTCTGGGAGTACTATATTTTGTCAGGCAATTGAATCTACCGAAAATGGTCATAAAGCCTATGGCATAGGAAGTCAACCACTCTTGATATATGAGTTAGGAGATGAGGATAGTTTGTTTTTACGTAGTGATACCTTATTTACAGCGCAGACGGATACTACAGATTTCTTTATAGCGGATGGAGATGTCACTTTAAGGAAAGGATCTATAAGCGGACGATCAGATGAGTTAATTTATGATAAAGTAGATTCATTGATTACGATGTACCGTTCACCAATAATGTGGTCTGACAGCACCCAATTGACAGCAGACACCATTATCATGACGATGGTGGATGATAACATTGAGAGCCTAGATCTTGTAAGCAATGCATTTATCGTTGAGCAGGACAGTGATGACGCCTATAATCAAGTCAATGGCGACCGAATCGATTGCAGCATATCGGGACAAGTCCTTAAGAATGCGACTGTGGTCTCTAGTGCTCAGATGATTTACTTCATTAGAGATGAAAATCAAGAACTGAAAGGTGTAAACAAGACTCAGTCAAGCAGCATGTTTTTTCTGTTTGCGGATAACGAGATTGAGAGCGTGAAATTTTATAGAAATCCTGAGTCTCAAATAACAGAATACGAAGCTGGACTCGATCTATCCTCATTTATATTTAATGGATTCAGCTGGAGATTGAATGAGAAACCTGAAATTTCTATTTTCGCTGCAGAAAATGTGACTGTGGCACGATGAGAATTAGGCTTATCATTCTTTGGCTCTCTATACTTATTGGGACAACGCTTCATGCCCAAAAAGATCAGTTCGAGCAGGCGCTTACGGCCTTTAACAAGGGTCAATATCAGGAATCAATAGACTTATTGGAGGGTATCTCGACCGGAGAGAGTCATTCTGTTGAGTTATACTATAACCTTGGGCTCTCACATCTCAAACTTAACAATCTTGGGGAGGGAATCGCTAATCTACATCGGGCGCTTGTATTATCACCTAATCACGCTGACGCTCGCTCTGCTCTGAATATAGCCAAAGGAAAGATTAGTACGCCTATTACGGATATTCCTGACTTCATCTTATATCAGGGTTATACTGACATCGCTCAGACGCTGAGCATTAACAGCTGGGTAGTCATGCAGATCTTAAGTCTCTTAGGTTCAATTCTATTGATCTATTGGTTGTTATTTAGGGCTAACTCAAAAAGGCTTATGGTATATATAGCAATAGTCGTTATGGCTCTAATATCGATATGGAGTTATACGAATGCGTCATATCTGCGAGAGATGGCTATCAATCCTAATTTAGTCGTAATCGGACAAGAACAAACAGAAATCTTTATAGGAGCTGACAATCGTAGTGAGATAGTTGCTGTGGTAGGTGAGGGGGTCACAGCAAGAATAATCGATGATGTTGCCGACTGGATAAAGATAGAACTTGCTGACAAAGACCTTGGCTGGGTGCAAAAAAATAAGGTGATCATCATTTGACAACCACCTCATAATATTTTCATAGAATAATCTTCTGATCTATTCTTCTTCGTCTACAATAACTCCTCCTTTGATTCTATCCTGTAAAGACTCAAGTTCATCCCATTTGCCCGCTGCTGCTAAGCCAGCCTGCTGAGCCCATGTTACCGGATTTGCTATTCTATATCGTGGTCCTGCAGCGTCAAGTATAGCCTTGATATCATCAATATTAGCATCAGCTAATGCTTGAAATGTCGGAATCCCCCCCGCTACTAAATGCTCCGAAATCTTAGGTCCGATACCTTCGATCTTTTTTAAATCATCAGACTTTCCTGATGGAACTGCAGGAGCTGGAGCCTCTGCTTTGGCAGCCGGTGCAGCTGGAGCCGCAGCCTTAGGGGCGACCTGCTTCTTAGGCTTAGCAGCTTTTTTAGGAGCTGGCGCATCTAATGTCTCAGACACTTCATTTAAGATATGAACGAACGTTCTATCCTTTCTGCCACGCTTAAACGTTACGAATCCATCAATCAGAGCATATAGCGTATGGTCTCTTCCCATGCCTACATTATTACCTGGATGAAATCTCGTACCTCTTTGGCGTACGATGATGTTACCCGCAATCGCATGCTGACCACCAAATAACTTTACGCCGAGGCGTTTACTATTACTGTCACGTCCATTGTCCGTACTACCAACACCTTTCTTATGAGCCATAATTTATGCGTTTATTGCGTCAATTTTAATCTTTGTATATGGCTGTCTATGGCCATTTTTTACTTTGTAACCTTTTCTTCTTTTTTTCTTGAAGACGATCACTTTATCTCCTCTTTCTTCACCTACAACAGTCGCTTTCACGCTTGCAGAGGCTAATACAGGATTACCTATTGATACGTTGTTGTCATTGCTAACTAGGAGCACATCGTCAAATGATAACGATTGTCCTTCATCAGCGCCTAAGCTATTAACCAATATTTCCTGGCCCTCGCTCACTTTAAACTGTTGTCCAGCTATTGTAACTATTGCAAACATTACTTTGATTTAACTGTCCCTAAAATCGGGCTGCAAAGATAGATTTATTTAATCTAAATCGAAAGAGAAATTTTATCAAAACTTAAATTGTCCTGTTGGCGCATACCAGTCTTGTAATCTGAACTGTTTTTTGACCAATTTTCCATTGCGATCTATGACTATTTTGATCTTGCGTCCTTCCTTTTGAGATAATAATGACGCTATAGATTCAAGCGATATTCCTGTTGCATTGCGGCCGTTAATACGATATACGAGATCTCCCGGTACTATGTCTACCGCTGCCGCCGGCGAACCTTCAACAACTGAGGTTATCATAAAGTGGTTGAGACTGGGTCCAAACGAAACTACACTCATACCACTCTTGTCATAATCAAACTCTTTATTATACTTCCTTCCACCTTTTAGATAAAGCTCTTCTTTGGTGTAATTGATATAGTAATCAAATCGTCGGAGGAGCAGGTTACCCAATATGCCATTCCGGATTAATCCTGTACCTCTGTTATTAGCAAAATAGATATCTTGGAAACTGGTGATAATGTTTTCGTAATTATAATTCCCAAAACGGAGAAAATCACTCTTGCCGATAACTCCCCTAATTGGACCTGAGAGTCCAAAGCCTACCGTGCCGAGCATCGTGCGCTGAGGTAAAACAAGATTAGTATCTGTATTGGTATGGAGTAAGAAGGGGAGTGATGCCCCCGTATCCAGAAGAAGCTTCACCTTAATCGGTGTAATAGATGCAGTTGCTACTGTGCAATTGAGATAGGGCTTGTTGGCGATGATTTCGATAGGGATTTTATCATAATCCTTCAAATCTTCGTTAAATGCAGACGGCCGATAGATGTGAATTTTCCTTTTCTTGTTTTCGACTCTTATGATCGTATTAGGAAAAAAGCTCCCTCCGAGGATGCCATTGACATCAATACCAAGTTTTTCCCTCAGTAGAAAATTATTGTTTTTGATGACGATGATATCTCTGTTTACCTCTTTGCATTTTTCTAGCTTCAGCTCAATCTTACGGCTGATATTAGCGGTGATAACAGTGTCGAGGTCTGAGCCTGATATAAGTATTTCACGCTCATAGTTTGCCCCAACTGCATCAGCAAGTTCTCGATCAAAAAGGATTGTGTTTTCTGCCCCAGTGTCAAATATCATCTTCAGTGGAATCACTCCTTCCATGAGTACCTCCACGACCATAAATCCCTGTTGAAGTTCATATTTAAACTCTCGATGATCTTTTTTGCCTAGCAAGTCAATACCTGGAATCTGAGCTTCAAGAGGCATTATATACGAACATAGCACAATTGACAGCCCAACTAAGAGCAGCTTGGTAGTATATGTGATTCGGGCAACCATTATTGCAATATAAAGCATCTGCTGATACAGCGGCGAAATTATATGCGTGCTGAATATCATTAATAAAGAAAAAAAAAAGACCTATCACCGAAGCAATAGGCCTTTTCATATCATTTAGG